>JBNKOQ010000039.1:0-15209 GCA_050294735.1 Roseibium sp.
GACAGGAAAACGGGGAACTACGTCAGCAGGTCCGTGAACTGCGTTGCGATGTCGGTTACTGGAAAAACATGCATGCCCGAGCGACGCAGCGGAATGTAAAGCTGCAAGCCGAACTCGATCAGGCCAAGGCGGAAAAGGTCGGTAAAGCCGGCTAAGTGCACACAAAGAGGCGATAGAACAACAATATGGGCGCCTACATCCTGAGACGGCTGTTGCTGATGATTCCGACGCTGGTCGGCATCATGGCAATCAATTTCGTGATCATCCAGTTCGCGCCGGGCGGGCCGGTCGAGCGGGTGATCGCCCAGCTTTCCGGCAACGACGTTTCCGCCACAGCCCGCATCAGCGGCGGTGGCTCCGATATGGGCGGCGGCGATGCCTCCGGCGGTACGGGGGCTGCCGGTGGAGAAAGCATTGGCTCGAAGTACCGCGGTGCCCAGGGGCTGGATCCCGAGTTCATCAAGGACCTGGAGAGGCAGTTCGGCTTCGATAAGCCCCCACTTCAGCGCTTCCTCGGCATGCTGTGGGACTATGCCCGCTTCGACTTCGGCGAGAGTTATTTCCGCGATATCCGGATCATCGATCTGATCGCGGAAAAGATGCCGGTCTCGATTTCTCTCGGGCTCTGGATGACCCTGCTGTCCTATGCGGTCTCCATACCGCTCGGCATCAAGAAGGCGGTCGCGGACGGCACGCGCTTCGATGTCTGGACGTCCGGGGTTGTTGTGGTCGCCTATGCGATTCCCGGCTTCCTGTTCGCTGTCCTCTTGATCGTGCTCTTCGCCGGCGGCTCCTTTCTGGATCTGTTTCCCTTGCGCGGGCTGACCTCGGAAAACTGGGACGCCATGTCCTGGCCGGCCCGGATCGCCGATTACTTCTGGCACCTGGCCTTGCCGCTGACCGCCATGGTGCTGTCGGCCTTCGCGACGACAACGCTGCTGACCAAGAATTCTTTCCTCGATGAGATCCGCAAGCAATATGTGGTGACGGCCCGCTCCAAGGGGCTGAATGAGCGGCAGGTGCTCTACGGTCATGTCTTCCGCAATGCCATGCTGATTGTTGTTGCCGGTTTCCCGGGGGCGTTCATCTCATCCTTCTTCGCCGGATCTCTGCTGATCGAGACGATTTTCTCGCTCGACGGGCTGGGGTTGCTCGGTTTCGAATCGGTCATCAACCGGGACTATGCGGTGGTCTTTGCAACGCTCTATATCTTCTCGCTGATGGGCCTTCTGGTGAACCTCCTGTCCGACCTGACCTACACCTGGATCGATCCCCGGATCGATTTCGAAACGCGGGAGGTCTGATCCATGGACACTGCCGCATCGGCCGTTATGCCTGAAAATATCCGCAAGCCGCGACTGTCTCCAATCAACCGCCGCCGTCTGGCCAACTTCAAGGCCAACCGCCGTGGTTTCTGGTCTTTATGGATTTTCCTGTTTCTCTTCGTGCTGGCGATGGGTGCGGAGTTCCTGACCAACGACCGGCCGATCCTCGTCTCCTACAAGGGCGAGCTTCTGATGCCGGTCTTCGTGGATTATCCGGAAGAGAAATTCGGCGGTTTCCTGGCGGTGACCGACTACCGCGACCCGTTCATTCAGGAAGAGATCGAGGCCAACGGCTGGATGCTCTGGCCGCCGGTGCGCTACTCCTACCGCTCCGTCAACAACGAGATCCCTGTGCCTGCGCCCGCGCCGCCCTCGTGGATGATGGACAAGGAAACCCGCTGCTCGCATTATCCGCTCGGCGCCGAGGATCCCAATTGCGTCATGGGCAATTGGAACTGGTTTGGCACAGACGATCAGGGCCGGGATGTGCTGGCCCGTCTTGTTTATGGTTTCCGCATTTCAGTTCTGTTCGGCCTTGCGCTGACGCTGGCGTCGTCCGTCATCGGCATCGCCGCCGGTGCCGTGCAGGGCTATTACGGCGGCTGGGTCGATCTGGTGTTCCAGCGCTTTATCGAGATCTGGACGGCGATTCCGACGCTCTATCTGATCCTGATCGTTTCCTCGGTGCTGATCCCCGGCTTCTGGACCCTCTTCACGATCCTGCTGGCTTTCTCCTGGGTGGCGCTGGTCGGTGTGGTGCGGGCGGAATTTCTGCGCGGCCGGAACTTTGAATATATCGCGGCGGCGCGGGCGCTGGGCGTGTCCAACCGCACGATCATGTGGCGGCATCTCCTGCCCAATGCGATGGTGGCAACGCTGACGTTCATGCCCTTCATCCTGAACGGCTCGATCTCCACTTTGACCGCGCTGGACTTCCTCGGATTTGGCCTGCCGCCGGGCTCAGCCTCGCTCGGCGAACTGCTGGCGCAGGGCAAGAACAACCTTCAGGCTCCATGGCTCGGCATTGCCGGGTTCGTCGTGATTTCGCTTATGCTCAGCCTGCTGATCTTCATTGGCGAAGCGGTTCGTGACGCTTTCGATCCGCGCAAGAGTTTCGCCTGAGGAGGCCCGTTATGAGTAGTCGCGAAAACAAGCCTCTTCTCTCCGTTGAAGATCTTTCTGTCGCTTTCGGTCAGGGGGACAAGCAGAACCTTGCCGTCAACCGGATTTCGTTCGACATCGAAAAAGGCGAGACAGTTGCCCTCGTCGGTGAAAGCGGATCGGGTAAATCCGTCTCTGCCCTGTCGGTTCTGAAGCTCCTGCCCTATCCGGCGGCCTCGCATCCGTCCGGCAAGGTGGTGTTCAAGGGCAACGACCTGCTGCAGGCCGATGAAAAGGCCATGCGCAAGGTTCGCGGCAACGAAATCTCGATGATCTTTCAGGAGCCGATGACCTCGCTCAATCCACTGCATTCGGTGGAAAAGCAGGTGGCCGAGATCCTCAAGGTTCACCGGGGCATGAGTGACAGCAAAGCCCGTGAACGGGTCCTGGAGCTTCTGACACAGGTCGGTATCCGCGATCCGGAAACCCGTCTCAATTCCTATCCGCATCAGCTGTCCGGCGGGCAGCGCCAGCGCGTCATGATCGCCATGACTTTGGCGAACGAGCCGGATCTTTTGATTGCCGATGAACCGACAACAGCTCTCGACGTCACGGTTCAGGCGCAAATTCTGCAGCTGCTGAAGGATCTGCAGGCCGACCATGGCATGGCCTTGCTGTTCATCACCCATGATCTTGGCATCGTGCGCAAGTTTGCTGACAGGGTCTGTGTGATGACCGGCGGCGAGATCGTCGAGACCGGACCTGTCGCGGAGATCTTCGACAATCCCCAGCATGCCTACACCCGGCATTTGCTCGCCGCGGAACCGAAGGGCACACCCCCGGTCCATGACGACAGCAAGCCGGTGGTCGTTCAGGCCGACGATCTGAAGGTCTGGTTTCCAATCAAGCGGGGGTTCCTGCGCCGCACGGTCGATCATGTGAAGGCGGTGGACGGTATCGACGTCACCGTGCGCGAGGGCCAGACCCTGGGCATTGTCGGCGAGAGCGGGTCCGGCAAGACGACACTGGGTCTCGCAATCCTGCGCATGATTTCGTCGACCGGACGAATTGCCTTTAAGGGGCGGGAAATCCAGGAGAATTCGTGGAAGGACATGCGGCCGCTCCGGCGCGACATGCAGATCGTGTTTCAGGACCCCTTCGGCGCGCTGTCTCCCCGCATGTCCGTCGCCGATATCGTCGGCGAAGGGCTGCTGGTGCATTTCCCCAAGCTTTCGTCGGAAGAGCGCGACCGCAAGGTCGCCAAAGCGCTGGAAGAAGTCGGACTGGATGCCTCAACCCGGTTCCGCTATCCGCACGAGTTTTCCGGCGGTCAGCGGCAGCGCATTTCCATCGCCCGGGCCATGGTGCTCGAACCGAAATTCGTCATGCTGGACGAACCAACCTCGGCTCTCGACATGAGCGTTCAGGCCCAGGTGGTTGATCTTCTGCGCGATCTGCAGAAGAAGCATGGTTTGGCCTATCTGTTCATTTCACACGATCTGAAGGTCGTCCGGGCGCTGGCCAATGATGTCATCGTCATGCGCAATGGCAAGGTGGTGGAGACAGGCCGCTCGGAAGAGGTCTTCGATCATCCCCGGACAGATTACACCAAGGCTCTCATGGCCGCCGCCTTCAAGCTGGAGACAGCTCCGGGGGGCGTGGTCAGCGAGTAAGGAAAGAGCTGTACGTCCGATTACTGTTGCGTGATCTGCCGGACCGTGGCGACGGCTGGGCATGTCTCATCGATCTCGCCCGGTTGAAACATGAGCCACATGCCGTAAGTGGACATTAGTATAATACCTTGTGAATAAAAGAACTGATTCGGTTTCTTATAGTAAGAAGTCGAGTTTTCGCCCCTATTTACCAAGTTTTATTTTATTGCCGCGACGTTTGTTACTTAAATGGAGAGGGGCGCGACTGACGCCAGTCAAGTTGGGTAGTCTGAAATCTAAGCAGGGTGGGTTCCAGGTTCAGCACAAGCCTAGAAATTTTCGTAATAATGATTATTGCCGAATCTCTGCTTTTTCGTAAAACCCAGCTTGTCTAAGGTATGTTTTACCTGCTCTTCGCTATCAAGAATCTCGACAAGAAGACGGGTTTTATTTTGTGACAAAATGTTTGACATGCCCGAGAATGCATCTATTTCGTGCCCTTCGACATCAACTTTGACGAAGATCGTTTCACCTTCTAAAGCTAGGAGGTCGTCCAGCCGACGGATCGTGCAATTCTGGGATTGGGAGTAGTTCCAGCGCCCGTCCATTGCGTCTGGAGACAGGGTTGAAACGTCCGTCGCCCTGGGGTCAACGAATAGCTGCCCTTCTTTATTTTCGGACCCTGCGGCTAAACTCCATACCCGGACTTGCGGATAGAAACCGTTCAAGGTCACGTTTGCGGCGAGAAGTCCGAAGACTTTACGGTTGGGCTCGAACGCCTCGACTCTGGGGATCCCGCATCGTGCGGCGCATAGTGAATAAGCCCCCCAATTCGATCCGACGTCTAGAAAAACAGAGATGTTATCTTGTTTGGTGATTTCTTCGATGAATTTGAAAACATCGAAGTCGTATTCATATCCAGCGTAAATTTCGCGAGAGGTCGGTTCGGACGCATCGAGCAAAAGCTTGCCGTGGTAGTAGTGATTAAAAAGAAACGTTGATTTTGTTCTCTTTGCGAATGATTTCCAGAATCGTAAATATCTCTTTTTAAAATAATTCATTCAGATGACCTAGTTTCTGCTTTTCGCAGATCAAGACCATAATTCCCAAGATATTACAACCGGAGACTCACCCCACCCAGCATGTCGCGAAGTAGCCGCCGGCTTCCTGGTCCTTGCCGATGGAGCGGCGGGTTTTGAAGCCGATCAGGCCGTCCGCCCCGCCAACGTCATGGCCTTTGGCCTGCAGAGCCTTTTGCAGGGCCCGGACCGCGCCCCGGGTGGTCTTCTTGGTCGGTTTCCGGGGCGTCACGAAGCCTTTGTTGCTGCCGTAGCGGTCGGCCAGATGGCCGACGAACAGCGCGTAGGTGTCGCTCTCGTTGTATTCCTTGATAACGTAGAAATTTTCCGTCGCGATGAAGGCGGGGCCATAACGTCCCGCCGGCATCAGGATATTGCCGGGCTGTGGCAGCTCGTGATCCGGGAAGGGCTTGCCGCTGACCCGTTTAACACCGGCGGCCACCCATTTTGAAACCGGCATTCTGTTGTCCGGCCCCTCAAGGGAACAGGAGATGGTGTCCGGAATGATGGCCTCATAACCCCAGTCCCGGCCCCGTTTCCAGCCATGTTTGGCAAGGTAATTGGCGATGGACGCCATGACGTCCACTTGCGAGCCCCAGATGTCGGGATGGCCGTTGCCATCGAAATCGACCGCATATTTCAGATAGCTGGATGGCATGAACTGGGGTTGGCCCATGGCGCCGCCCCAGGAGCTTTTCATGGACGCGCGGGAGGCATCGCCATTTTGCAGGATCTTCAGGGCGGCGATCAGCTCGCCTTTGAAGTAGTCCGGCCTCTGCCCCATGAAGGCCCGTGTCGCCAGAACGCGAATGGCATCATGGGGGATCTTCGCGCCGCCATATCCCGATTCTCGCGCCCAGATGGCCAGGATGATACGCTTGGGCACGCCAAAGCGCTTCTCGATGGCGGCGAGCGTGCTGGCATGCTTTTTCATCAATCTCCGCCCGCCAGGCACTAGTGCGTTGAACTGGCTGTCCCTGAAATAGTTGGCCGGTGCACGGAACTCCGCCTGAAAATTGATCTTCGGCGGGCTGCCCTTGCCGCCTGGGCCAACCAGGCCGGGCAGGGAGGTGTCCGGCGTCAGGCCCTTCAGCTCACGGGAAAGGGTTGTGTTGCTGATGCCAGCCGCCCGGGCATTGGGGATGACGTCGTTTTTCAGGAATGCCCTGAATGCAGCGTCATGCGGACCCGCCGCGGCAGGAAGTCCGCCAAGAAGAAAGAGGGCTGCCAAAATCGGAAGGATGCGGATCACGTTTGGGCTCCAGATGAATCGCTCAAGGTGCTTGAGCCTATCATGCCCGGCGAATACGGCAGAACCCGGTCTTAGAGCGCTTCCCAGGAAAGTGCGTTGGCTGCTTGGGACATCAGATCGGCTTTGTCGAAGCGGTACCAGCATCCGCCGCCGCCGGGCTGATCATGGATCCGCGAAATCGGTGCGCCCGTCAAATGGCACTTGAGCAGCGTGCCGACACCGCCATGGCCTGTGAAAAGCACAGGCTCAGCGCCAGGAAGCTCCGCAAGGCATTGCCGGACAGCAGAGACAATCCGCTCCTGGGCCGCCCGCGCAGTCTCCCAGCCGCGAATGCTCTGGTCCGGTTCCGCGAAGAATTGATCGGCGACTTTCTCGAACTCCTCGGGAGGCAGAAAGCCCGTCGCCGAGCGGTCGTTTTCGTGTAGCGTTTCGATGGTTTGTACCGGCAATCGGGCACTTTCGGCGAAGATATTCGCGGTCTCGATGGCCTTGCGTTCGGCACTTGAAATGACATGCCGGATGGCTCCTGCCCACGGAAGAGCAGTAGCCATTTGAGCGCGCGTGCGGCCAAGCTCCGATAACCCCCAGTCAGGCACCGGAACCTCCGGGTCGATAGCCACCTGCGGGTGGGTCAGATAGATGCAAAATGACATTGCAGGTCCGTTGTGAACTATTCGGTTCGCCCTGCCACCCAGTCGCTGATCAGCTGATGGGCGATGGAGATAGGAGGCGGGACGTGGTCGCCGTTGGGGTGGGTGCCGTCCATCATCTGCTGGACCTCCGCCCGGTCGCACCAGCGGCAGGCCTCCAATTCGTCGTCCTCGAAGTCGATGTCGAAAGACGTGGCCTTGCCGATACAGCCGAGCATCAGGTTGGCGGGAAACGGCCAGGGCTGATTGCTGACGATCTTGACGTCGCCCACAGTGATGCCGGATTCCTCCTTGGTCTCGCGCCGGACCGCCTGCTCGATGGTTTCGCCCGGTTCCATGAAGCCGGCCAGCGTCGTGAACATACCTTCCGCAAGCCGGGGAGGTCGCCCGAGAAGGGCGCGGTCGCCATCGGTGATCAGCATGATCACGCAGGGGTCGGTACGCGGGAAATGCTGACCGCCGCAAGACGGGCAATCGCGCCGGTAACCGGCTTCGGCCAGGTCGGAGGGATGTCCGCAGCGGGAGCAGAACTTGTGCGACCGGTGCCAATGGATCATGGCGCGTGCCTGGGACAGGGCGCCGAGGTCTTCCGGCGGCAGGGTGTTCTGAATGGCAAGGGTTCTAAGGTCGATGCCGGTCACACCGTCGAGCGCTTCGATGTCTTCGTCGCTCTTGCTGACGGCTGTGGCAAACAGCGCACCTGTCCCGTCGGGCCGTTGTCCGAGGAAGATCATTTCCGCTTCCTGGGCACCGAGCTCCAGAGCCGCTGCCAGACTATGCCGGATGGCGGGTTCGGACGATGTGTCGAGGATCAGCTGTGTGGCGGTGGACAAGACAATGCCCGTATCCGCCGCTTCCAGTTTGTTTTTGATCCAGGCTGTGTCCGACCGTTTGACCGATTGCCGGTCGAGCTCGTTGTCGATGAAGCTCATGATGGGGCGGGCATGCGTGTCGTTGGCCGTCATGCGGGCAAGGTCCTTGGCTGAAAGGGGATTTGGTTAAAGCAGTGTCAGGACAACAAGGCGTCCTGCAGCGCGGAAATCAATTTGGAGGCTTCTCCCTCCGCATAAGGCACGGCTTGCACCGCGCCCCAGACAGGGGCCGGCCAGGCAGCGTCTTCGCGGAACCGGGCGATAATGTGGACATGCAGCTGGGACACCATATTGCCCAGGGCCGCGACGTTGAGTTTCTCGCAATCGGTCACGGCCTTCAGGGCATCGCTAGCCTGGGCGATTTCCTCCATCAGGACAATCCGTTCAAGCGGCTCCAGGTCCGTCAGTTCGATCATGTCGCCTTTACGCGGGATCAGCATCAGCCAGGGGTAATTGGCGTCTTTCATCAGCCGGACAGCACAGAGCCCCAGATCCGCGACTGGATAGCTGTCGCCTTCAAGGCGCGGATTGATGTCAAAGGAGATCATACCTGTTTGTCCGTTTCCATGAGGTGCCGTTCAGATCGCGATTATAGCGGCACGGCTGAAAATTGCTGCTGAAATTCAAGCGGTAGGCTCCGAGGGTCAGGTTCCTTCGAGAGCCCATTCCAGATAGGCATTTTGGGCGTGGAGAAGATAGGCCTTGGCAGCTGTTGCGGCAAAGGATGGGTGCGTCATCGCCTCCTCCGAGACCTCCTGCCCTCTGCTGACCGGCGGACAGGGGATGAAAACGCCTTCCGGACGGATCGAATCGAGAAGCTCCGCCGTTACCTGATACGAACGCAGCCGAGCAGCGCTGCCGTCCTTGGGCCAGCAATCGGTGATGACCACATCGGCTTCGCGCATTGCGGACATGCTATCCGTCACCTCGATGTTGTCGCCGGCGGCCTCCTCCTCGCCCATCAGATAGTTGGAATCATAAAGCTGGATCAGGCGCAGGGGCAAAACCCTCGCGGCTTCAACCCAGGACTGGAGAATGTTGCCGGTTGGGGCAACCGCGACGACGGTTAGACCCTCGATGGAGCCGCGCCGGGCAAGCAAGTAGCTGAGATCTCCGAGGGTCTCGCAAGGGTGATTGGCCTTGGTCCTGAGGTTCATGACCGGAAACGGCGCCGCATCCGCAAAGGTGCGCAGGCGCTGGAGGAGGGGTGTGCGGACTGCCGCGAGGTCAACCCAATTGGCCAGGTAGCCGGAAAGATCTTCCAGCGTTTCGCCGCCATCGAAGGAAATCGGCAGCTTGACGCAATGCCCGCCCATGGACTGAATGCCGAGGTCGAGAGCTGACGTATTGCGCCAGCCACTGTCATCGACGATCAGGCCAATCCGGCGGCCGGACAGGGACTGCGGCATTGACCGATCCGCCCAAGCTTCCGCAAGAGTTCCTGCCCGGCGAGCCAGTTGCAACAGTAAATCAGGCGGCAGATCGTCCAGGGCGAGCAGGTCTCTTGTCATGAAAATGGCCGTTCAGTTGGGAGGGAGGAGCCTTTCAGCAGTCGGAAGGCTCGGATGATAACCACACAGCCCGCCGGTCTTGCAAACAAACTTTGTCTTTGCTCTTGCCAACCGCCCCCTGTCTCCTGATATAAGGGCCTCGGAAGGTTGGTGGTGGACGAGCCACTCGCCAACCGGGTCAGGTCCGGAAGGAAGCAGCCCTAACGAGATCTCGGCACGGGTCATCGTTCCAGCCTTCCACCTCTTCCCCTTATGTCTGTTTCCAGTATTGCGCTCTGTCGTATGCTCACGCATGCCTGGTGCCAAAGTTCGCTGGACGTTGCGGCTATGCATTTGACGAGGAAGAGACTTCATGTCCGAACAGCTATCCGGTTTTGACTTCCGCCCGGCCCGCAGCGGCGATGGCGAGGCACTTTTCCAAATCACCCACCGGTCGATTTCCGCTCTCGGAGCCGGTCATTACCCGCCTGAGGTGCTGAAAGACTGGATGGGGCAACGCTCGCCCGCCTACTATGAGAAAGAGATTCTGAGCGGCACCATCACCGTCGCTGTGAAAGAGGGTGAAGCCGTGGGGTTCGTCGATGCCGTTCCAGGTGAGATCGTGCGCCTCTTTCTGCTGCCTGATTTTGCCGGTATCGGGCTGGGAAAGACGTTGTTGGCCATAGGTTTGCAACGTTCCCGGCAAGACAACGGAAACCCGGTGCGGGTCGAGGCGACGTTGAACGCGGAAAGCTTTTATGCCCGCCATGGGTTCCGGCGGGTTGGGCTTGGTAAATTCGCTTTGCAGCTCGGCGGCGTGCCGATCGACATCGTGCATATGGAATGGTTCCCGCAAGGCTGATCCCTCATGGCCGGGGCTGCGGAACATTCCCTTTGGATCAGCATAAAAATTTTTACTTGCGGCGCGACAGTCCGGCGGAAAAAACGGTATGGTGCGCCCCATGGATGAGATCGGTTTTCCGCAAGCGGGCGAAAGCCCTCCTAAAGACAGTGCTTACCGGGTTCTGGCCCGCAAGTACCGGCCCCAGACCTTTGAGGATCTGGTCGGGCAGGAACCCATGGTGCAAACCCTGGAGAATGCCTTCGACACCGGCCGGATTGCACAGGCCTGGATGCTGACGGGTGTGCGCGGGGTCGGCAAGACGACCACCGCCCGCATTCTGGCGCGCGGACTGAATTACGAGGTGCCGGGTGTCGCCGACAAGCCGACGGTGCGTCTGGAGCAGGAAGGCACCCACTGCAGGGCGATCATGGAAGGCCGTCATGTCGATGTGATCGAGATGGATGCCGCCTCCCACACCGGCATCAGCGACATTCGCGAGATCACCGATGCGGCCCGCTACCGCCCGGCGACGGCACGCTACAAGGTCTACATCATCGATGAGGTCCACATGCTGTCGAATGCGGCCTTCAACGGCCTGCTGAAGACGTTGGAAGAGCCGCCGGAGCATGTGAAGTTCATCTTCGCCACAACGGAAATCCGCAAGGTGCCGGTGACGGTTCTGTCCCGTTGCCAGCGCTTCGATCTGCGCCGGATCGAGCAGCCCAAGCTGGTCGGCTTGCTGCGCCGGATTTCGGATGCGGAAAGCATCGAGATCACAGACGAGGCGCTGACCCTGATCGCCCGCGCGGGCGAAGGATCGGCGCGTGATTCCCTGTCGCTGCTGGATCAGGCCATGGCCCATGGGGCAGGCGCGATTGAAGCAACGGACGTGCGCGGCATGCTGGGGCTGGCCGACCGGGCCCGGGTGATCGATCTCTTCGGCCACGTCATGGCGGGCAATATTGCCGAAGCCATGGACGAACTGGCGGCCCAATATGCCGTTGGCGCCGACCCGGCGGTGGTTCTGACCGATCTGGCCGATTTCACTCATCTGGTCACCCGCATGAAGGTGGTTCCAAAGGCGGGCGACGATGTGTCGGTGACGGAAACCGAGCGTTTGCGCGGGCATGAATTTGCCGAGAAACTGTCCATGCGGCTGTTGTCGCGGGCCTGGCAGATCTTGCTGAAAGGCGTTCAGGAGGTCCAGACGGCACCGAAACCTCTGGCTGCTGCCGACATGGTGCTTGTGCGGCTTGCCTACGCGGCGGACCTGCCGGATCCGGGCGAAGCCCTGGCGTTGTTGAGAAGCGGCGGTGCCGTGCCTTCTGGCGGTGGCGCTCCAGCCGGGCAGGGCGGTCCGTCCGGAGGTGGCCCATCTGGAGGTGGTCCAGGGGCATCGATGCGGGCTGTTGCCGCGGGCGGCGGTCGGCCACGGTTTGAAGCGATCAACGGCGGTGCAGCCCCGCAGCGGATTGTCCGGGCTGAGCCACAGCAGGCTCCGCAGGCTGTCCCCGCAGTGG
The DNA here is from genome assembly GCA_050294735.1 of Roseibium sp. Lineage (GTDB taxonomy): Bacteria > Pseudomonadota > Alphaproteobacteria > Rhizobiales > Stappiaceae > Roseibium. The sequence goes on from JBNKOQ010000039.1 coordinate 11,786, forward strand.
CGCTGGCAACCTTGCGCGATTGCGTCGCGCTGGCCTCTGAGAAACGCGACATCCCGATGAAGGTCGCGATCATGCGTCAGATGCGGCTGGTGAAATTCGAGCCGGGCCGGATCGAGATACAGCCGACCGAGGATGCGCCCGCCGATATTGCCGGGGAATTCGGCCGCAAGCTGACCGAATGGACGGGCACCCGCTGGATCGTCAGCGTCAGCCGCAATCCGGGCCGGCCGACGATCCACGAGGAAGAGGTCGCCAATCAGGAGCAGCTGCTGTCGGATGCCAAGTCCCATCCGACCGTGGCGGCTCTTCTCAGCGCGTTCCCGGGTGCCAAGGTGGTCGATGTCCAGGTCAATACCACGACAGAGGATGATCTGGAGTTGGCTGATCCGCTGCTGGCCGAGGCGCTGGGCGAGGACGATCCGGACGAAATTTAGGTTTGCCTCCTCGGAACTGACCGATTATGGCCCATATAAAGCAATGACCGCTGCCACAGGCAGCTGAAACGAAGACATGGAGCGTGAGGGCAATGGATTTCCTCAAGATGATGAAGCAGGCGAAGCAGATGCAGGAGCAGATGGGCTCCCTGCAGGAGGCTTTTTCCGAAATCGAGACCGAAGGCACCTCCGGTGGCGGCATGGTCAGCATCAAGATCGCTGGCAAGGGCGAAATCCGCAGCCTGAAGATCGATCCGTCCCTGTTCAAGGAAGACGACGTCGAGATCCTGGAAGACCTGATCATCGCGGCCCACAACGAGGCCCGTGCCAAGGCTGAGGCCGCCATGCAGGAAAAAACCCAGGAACTTATGGGTGGTCTTGGTTTGCCGGCCGGCATGAAGCTGCCGTTCTAACTGGAGCGGCGAAAGCTTTTATGGCGCAAAAGAAAGTTGCCGGTCCGGAAATCGAACGGCTGATCCAGCTTCTGGGCAAATTGCCGGGCCTCGGGCCGCGCTCGGCGCGCCGGGCGGCACTGCATTTGATTAAGAAGAAGGACCAGCTGCTGGTGCCGCTGGCCGAAGCCATGGGCGTCGCGGTTGACCGGATCGGTGTCTGTTCCACCTGCGGCACGGTCGACACCTCCGATCCTTGCGCCATCTGCTCCGATCCCCGCCGCGACCAGAGCGTTCTGGTGGTGGTCGAGGATGTCGCTGACCTCTGGGCGCTGGAGCGGGCCGCGGCGATCAACGCGCGTTACCATGTCCTTGGCGGAAACCTGTCGCCGCTGGATGGTGTTGGTCCGGACGATCTCAACATTACCGGGCTGGTCGAGCGTTGCCGCAGCGGGGACATCGTCGAAGTTATCCTGGCGATCAACGCCACTGTCGAAGGCCAGACGACCGCCCATTACATCACCGATCAACTGTCTGGCCTGGATGTCAACGTCACCCGCCTTGCCCATGGCGTGCCGGTCGGCGGTGAGCTGGACTACCTCGACGAAGGCACCCTGACCCAGGCCCTCAAGGCCCGCACACGGTTTTGAGACGGCGCCTGACCGCAGCCAGTCACGGTGTTTGGGCATGGTGTTGGGAACAAGGCTCACTTTGTCATCCCGGTTTGGCGCGCTAGCGGCAAGACCGGGATCCAATAATCACAAAGGTCCGTGCCTGTGCAGGCGAGCGGATATTTGCTGCAGTCAAACCGAACGCCTGATGAGCAGGCCAGGGGGACGCTAATTCCATAGAGGCAACGTGTCCCAGTCATCGGGAAATCCGGCATCGCGAAGGCTGACGTTCGGTGCATCTTGTGGGAAGGTTGTCACATGATGCTTTAGCCGGTCGGACCATTTCGTCCTTGGGTTAATTTCTTTCAATAGAGATCGCATAACCGCCAGAGCAGCATAGATTCTCTTGTTGGTGCCGGGAGCCGCCGTAAGGTGGTCAAGATCCAAGGCCTCATCTTTTCTTGGTGTTGCCGGTTGGTTGACCAATGGTTTGTTCCAGAGTCGTGAGTGATGCGCACAAGTATTCCGGATATCGCAAAGCGAATGTATCCAAGACTGGATTAGACGGAAACTGATACCGCCATAGCTAGCTGATATCTGCTGTTGTTGCGCATGCTTGAGCCGAGCGAGGGCAATGGACAGCGGGCTGAAATCAAGCAGCTCAACTGCAACCCAAATTGGCATAAATTCACCGAAATATTTCGTTCTGAAATGAACGGCGAACTCTTCCTTTGAGTAGGCTGCTTTTCCATCAAGTTTGTAAAGCCACTCTTGGAACATGGACTGCGTTCTCGGCGGATGAAACTGGGAAAAGCGTGCATTAAAATTGCGTTGATCGCGATGGGCTAAGGGACCAATCAAGCCCACCGCGAGCGCGAATTCGGTCCGTACGGAAACCTCAATTCTCTCAATTGCGTCTAGAACAATTAGGCGCAATCCCTTGTCAAATGCGTATAGATCTGTCGCGTTCTTGAACGTGGTGCCCGGCTTAAATTGATCTTTAAGGAAAAAACTGCCGTCTTGTTTTTTGCCAAGATGCCTAAAAGGAAACCAATACGCGCTGAGCCTATAATAGCCGATACGCCGTAAATACTCCTCGCATTTAACCGGATCGGTTACGACCATTCCTCGGCTTTCAAGGAGTTCCCGTTGATCAGATACAGTGAGGTATGGCTTGGAGTACTTCATCAAAGTAAGAAGGCCGCCCATGACCTTGAGAAGGTCAGAGGGGACGGCCATAATATCCCCTGTATGAGTCGAATTGCACGTGATGTCAACACAAGAATTTACAGCTAGTGATACGAAGTATTTATCCTTGTGTGCCGTACGTAAACCTGATGTTCGGTATTTCATTACACGATAAAACGGCTCGATTTCCAAGTCGAGTTAGGAAAAATGCTGGCAGGTGACGGCTGTTGAAACTCTTGATTGGCTTGGAGATGGTTTTAAGGGGGCTATCACTGCGAGTTCACATAAGCGGCCTCACTGGTACTATTGGGAGAGACCTAGCCCTCCCTTCATCCTTCCAGCCGGAGCTCCCGCCAGCGCTGGGTGTCAGGCAGAGTCCGGGGTGTCCTCAAGCTGTTTATAAGCGGCCATGAGATCGTCCAGGAGGGCGATCAGCTGCCGTTTCTTTTCAACCCCGATCAGATCGGTAACACGGTCGTTATGTATCTGCGCGCCCTTGAACAGCGCCAGCATGGCGGCCCGCCCGGCGTCGGTGACGTGCAGTCCATAGGTGCGTTGATCGATCCGCTCGCGGAGTATGAAGCCCTGTTTGACGAGTGAATTGACAGCGGCGGTGACGGTGGATTTGTCCCGTCGCACCTTCTGGCTCAACTCGGTTTGGGTCAGCCCGTCGTTCTCATGGATGGCTTTCATCATCGCCAGCCGGCCAACACTGAACCGGTCCGCGTAGCGCCGCACCGACTCCGCGGCCATGTCCTGGGCGATACGCAGGCGGTAACCGATGTGGGTATCGATATCG
>JBNKOQ010000040.1:0-8401 GCA_050294735.1 Roseibium sp.
ATCGGCCAGATCGAGCGCGGCATGCGTGAGCGCGAGGCGTTTCAGGAAGTGAACTACAGGCAGATGTTTGGCGGTATGGCCAAATGGGTTGCCGAAATCGATCAGGCAGAGCGTGTTCCGGAATTTCTCTCCCGTGCTTATCATGTCGCCACATCTGGCCGTCCAGGACCTGTGGTTCTGGCATTGCCGGAAGATATGCTGGTCGAGGCTGTAGAGGCTGTTCAGCCGGAACCCTGGCGTCAGGTCGAAACGCATCCCGGACTGACCGTGATGGCGGATCTCCAAAAGCGTCTATGGGCTGCTGAACGCCCGATTGCCATTTTGGGCGGCAGCCGCTGGAACGAAGAGGCTGTCGCTGGCTTTACCCGTTTCGCCGAACGGTTTGACCTCCCGGTGGCTTGCTCCTTCCGCCGCCAGATGCTGTTCGACAACCTGCATCCGAATTACGCCGGGGACGTTGGCATTGGCATTAACCCGAAACTGTCAGCCCGGATCAAATCATCCGATCTCGTTCTGCTGGTTGGCGGGCGCCTGTCGGAAATGCCGAGCCAATCCTACAGTCTGCTGGATATCCCGCAGCCATCCCAGCCTTTGGTGCATGTCCATCCGGATGCCGAGGAACTTGGCCGCGTCTATCGTCCGGAACTTGCGATACACGCCAGCCCGGCGGCTTTCTGCAAGGCGGTTGAGGGCCTGCAGCCGCCGGTCGAGCTGAAGAACTCAGGCGGGGCAGCCGAAGCTCATTCGGATTATCTGGCTTGGTCCGGGGCCCGGCCGGAAACACCCGGGGCTCTCCAGATGTCCGGCGTGATGGACTGGATCGAGGCCAATGTCGCTGATGATGCGATATTCACAAACGGGGCCGGCAACTACGCGACCTGGGTGCACAGGTTTCACCGCTTCCGCAAATACGCCACACAGGCAGCTCCGACATCCGGATCCATGGGCTATGGCCTGCCGGCCGCGGTGGCGTCCAAGCTGACGTTCCCTGAGCGGGAAGTGATCTGCTTTGCGGGTGATGGCTGCCTGCAGATGACCATGCAGGAATTCGGCACGGCGTGTCAGGAAGACGCCGCCATCATGGTCATGGTGGTCGATAACGGAATGTTTGGCACTATCCGTATGCATCAGGAACGCGAGTATCCAGGCCGTCCATCAGGAACGAGGCTTGCGAATCCCGACTTCGCCGCTCTGGCGCGCTCTTACGGCGCTCATGCGGAAACGGTGTCGGAAACTGCGGAGTTCGGTCCAGCGTTCGAACGCGCCCGGGCGAGCGGGAAGCCGGCTCTCCTGCATTTGAAACTGGATCCCGAGGCTCTTACACCAGCCGCCTCGCTCAGCCAGATCCGGGAAGCTGCGGAAGCAAAGGCGAAGGCCTAGAAAGACGCTCTAGGCAAGCGTTTCCTGCTCGCCGATTTCTGCCACCGGCAGTGTGACATGCATGATGCCCGGATCGTCGGGTGCGCTGGAAACCTGGAACCCGAGAGACTGGCAAACGGTCAGCATGCTGGTATTTTCTTTCAGGACTTCGCCGGCCACGGTCTCGATGCCATCGGCTCGGGCATAGCGGATGATCAATTGCATCAATGCCCAGCCGAGGCCGATACCCTTCAGGTCTGAACGGACCATGACAGCATATTCGCCTGTTCTATGATCAGGATCCGCATGCAGCCGGACAACACCGAGCAAGCTACCGGTCTCCGGCTCTATCGCGGCAAAGGCCATCGCCCTTGAATAATCGAGTTGTGTTAACCGGGCGAGGAAACGGTGGCTGAAGTCTCTCACCGGGGCAAAGAACCGCAGGCGTAAGTCCTCGGGCGCTATGGATTCAAAGAAGGTTTTGAAGAGGTCTTCATCTTCCGGGCGGACCGGGCGGACGAATACTGACCGGCCATTTTTAAGCGTAAGCGTTTCTTCCCATTCCTGCGGATAGGGAGCGATAGCGAGCCGCGACATGCCGCGACGGCCAGGATGCTGGACCGGCTGACCGAGTGTCATGCGGGCATCCAGGGCAATCAGCCCCTCTTGCCGGGCAACCAGAGGGTTGATGTCCAGCTCTTGAATCTCCGGGATGTCGATTGCGATCTGCGATAATTTGACCAGTGCCAGTGCAACCGCGTCTTTGTCCAGCCGGGGGCGTGAACTGCTCCCGTCAATCAGCTTGGAAATCCGGGTTCGCCCTATAAGGTCATGCGCAAGCTTGAGATCGAGGGGCGGCAGTTCGACGGCAATATCGAGGTTTTCCTCAACCGATGTGCCACCATGGCCGAAGACGATCACCGGGCCGAAGACCGGTGTATCGGCGAGACCTGCGTAGAGCTCCAGCCCATGCCTGTCCTCGAGCATCGGATGAACGCTGACACCCGCAATCTGCGCGACGGGAAACATGCGTTGTGTCTGGTCGATGAGTTCTCGCGCCGCAGCCTCGACGCTTGCAGGTTCCTCCAATCCAAGCCGCACGCCATCGATCCGGGACTTGAACGGCAGATCCGGTGAAATCAGCTTCACGACACAATGGCGCGAGGTCGAAAAATAGCTTTTGGAGAGCTCTCCGGCCTCTTCTGGGGTCCTGCAGAAGCCCGTGGCGACCACTGGTATCTGATAGGCTTTCAGAATTTCCACGACTTCGTTTGGCGAAAGCCAGCTGCGCCCCCTCGCTATGGCACGATCAACAATGGTCCGTGCGCTCACCGCATCCGGTGTGAAGTCCGTCGGCAAACTGGCGGGAGCGGCCATCAGGAAGTCGCGTGACTTTGCATCATGTGCCAGGTGCATGATGGAACGGACTGCTTCGGCGGGACTTGCATAGCAGGGCACGCGGGCCTCATCCAGGTTCGCACGGGCCTTGCTGTCATCACCGGTCAAGCCCGCGACAATCGCTTTACGCCGTCCCGTTCTGCGCCGGTCCGCTTTGGCTGCCTCTGCAATTGCCAAGCCGATGCTGGTTAAAGTCGTGAAAGCTGTTGGGGCCTGCAGAACCAGAAGCCCGTCGGTCCCTGGGTCGGAAAGAATGAGGCCGATCGCAGCCTTGAGGTCTTCCGGTCCAAGGTTTTCCTGCAGGATAATTGGCATGCCCGGCTGGGGCCCGATACGGGCGTTGCGGCAAAAGCCTGAGAGCGCCTGTAGTGTTTCATCCGAGAGCTTTGCCAGCGCTCCACCCAGGTCCCCCACTTTATCGGCAGCCAGGCCGGCAAGGCTGCGCCCATTGGCAAGAATTGTCAGGGCTTCGAACTTGGGAACCCGGACCCGGGAGAGAGTTTCAACAGCTTCGAACATCTCATCCAGATCGTCGACACGCATCATGCCGGCACGTCTGAAGGCTGCGTCATACACCAGATCCGGGCTGGCCAGCCTGCCCGCATGAGTTAAGCCGGTCCCGCTGACATCATGGCTGCGTCCGGAACGGATGACGACAACCGGTTTGCTGCGGGCTGCCGCCCGGGCTGCGGACAGAAACTTCCGCGGGCTGGAGATGCCTTCCATATGCAGCAGGATCGCGCGTGTCCGGTAATCTTGGGCAAAATAATCGATGAGATCGCCGATATCGACGTCTGTACGTTCCCCCAGGGAGGCGACGCCCGAAAACCCGGTTTTGTGTCCAGCTGCCCAGGAGAGGGTTGCGTTGAGCACGGCTCCCGACCGCCCGATAAGGGCGATGTCACCGGGTGCTGGCGGTTCCGCAGTCAAGAGAGTGTTTAACCCGAGGGAGGGCACGGCGATCCCGAGGCTGCCGGGGCCAATCAAACGAAGGCTGGTGCAACGGGCTGCTTCCCGGCAGCGTTGAATCACATCCTCCGGCCACATTTCGAAGCCGGGCGACAGGAGCAAAACAGCCCTTGTACCGCGTCCGCCCAAGTCAGCGATAAGGCTGGGCGTTATATCCGCAGGTGTCAGGCAAATGGCCAGATCGGGGCCGGGTTGAAGCTCGTTTAATGTAACATGCTTGCCCCCAGATCCTTCCGGGCAGTCAGGAAGGTCGACCAAATAGAGTGGCAGCTTGCAGCCGGCTGCCCAGAAAGCCTGGGCAGCAAGATTCGCAACTTGGGGATCGTGTCGTGTCGGTCCTATCAAGGCGACAGAACGCGGGGCAAAAAAACCTTCGAGATTTCGGATTGTCACACCGCCGTCCTCCGCAGAAAACCGGCTGACCTCCAGACTATGCAGGAGGTCAGCTATAGTCGGTCAATTGCCATTGCACGGAATTGCGGAGATCGCATTCACGCGCTGATGGGGAACTTAGTGTGCCATCAGGACAGGGACTGTCATCGCAGCCAAAATTTCACGCGTCGCACCGCCAAACAGGAACTCGCGTAACCGGCTGTGTCCATATCCCCCCATGACAACAAGATCGTTGCCGTGGTCGGAAATGTAATTCAGCAGGGTGTCGGCGATGCCAGCCTGCGGATTTGTGATGACATCAATGGTGACGTCCAGGTTATGGCGGGCGAGATAGGTCGCGATTTCAGCACCGGGCTGACTGTCGGGATGTGCGTTCTTTTCTACGACGAGCACAGTGATTTTCTCGGCTTTCGCCAACATCGGTAGAGACGCATGAATGGCACGCGTCGCGGTGGAGCTGCCATCCCAGCCGATGAGCACATTATTGGCTGTTGATTTTGCGACGCCAATGTAAGGCACAAGCAGAACTGGAACACCGCTCTCGAAGAGGAGGGTTTCGATCAGCAGTTCACGCATCGGCTCCGGAGCGTCGGGATTCACCTGCCCAACGACAACCATATCGGTCGTGCGGCAATGCTGCAGGACGCCCTCAAGCGGGCCCCCTGTCAGAATTTCCGCTGTGCGGCTCTCTGATTTCACCGCGGCAACACGAGCTAGTTCGTCAAAGTTTTTTTGTGCCTCTTTGGCAGCTGCGATTGCTTGTTCATGGGCAGCCTGAAGGTAGTCAACGGGCATCGGGGCAGCTGCGAACGCGGGCACCACCGGTTCAAACGAGATTGCCAGTCCGGTAGCATGCGCATCGTTGCTGGCTGCGAGGTCGAGGGCGTATTTAACGGCCGATTGTGATCCTGCAAGATCTACAATTGTAAGAATATCCTTCAGTGCCATGATACTATCTCCGTCCAGGGAAAAAGGGCTTCTACCACTTTTAATGTCAGTACTTTAGGCCGGGTTTGCAATGCGTACTTTGAGGCGGATCAACTCGGCGGTAAATGTTGGCTCAATCGGCGCCCGTTCGGGTTCCTCTGCGAGGTTTGTTGATCGCTGCATGAGCGGAGGCCAGATTTCAACGGCCGCGCTCGTGCGCTTTTACCGCGAGATCACAGCGTTTTCATGACCTCCCGCGCAATAATGAGACGTTGGATTTCCGAAGTGCCCTCGTAAATTGTTGTGATCCGCGCATCGCGGGCATAGCGCTCCAGGGGAAAATCCCTGATGTAACCGGCTCCTCCATGAAGCTGCAAAGCCGTGTAGGTGGCTTTTTGAGCGGCTTCCGAAGCAAAGAGCTTGGCCATCGAAGCCTCTTTGGAAAACGGCTTGCCTGCGTCCTTGAGGCTAGCTGCCTGCAAGATCAGAAGCCGGGCGGCCTCCAGTTCTGTTTCCCGGTCGGCAATCATCCACTGCAGCCCCTGCATGTCAGCCAAGGGTCGGCCGAACTGTTGCCGTTCCTTGATATAGGCGCTTCCTGCCGCCATTGCCCTGCGCCCGATGCCCAAGGCAAGCGAGGCGATACCGATGCGTCCGCCCGCGAGTTCGCCAACGGCAATCCGGAAACCACCGTTCTCTGATCCGAGCATGGCCGTTGCCGGTATTCGGCAATCCTGAAACAGCACCTCGTTGGTCGCGGACCCGGTCTGCCCCATCTTTTTTTCGGCCTTGCCTATGACGAGGCCGGGCGTGTCGGCTTCGACAAGGAAACAGGAGATGCCCTTGCCTTTGGGGGCGTCGGGATCCGTGACTGCCCAAACCACGAAGACACCGGCATATTCGGCAGATGTGATATAGAGCTTCGCGCCATTGAGAACGTAGTGGTTTCCGTCTTTGACGGCCCGGGTTTTCATTGCAGACGGGTCAGATCCGGCACTTGCCTCGGTAAGGCAAAAGCCCCCGGCTGAATAGGTGCCATCCGTCAGGCGTGGCAAATACCGGGCTTTTTGCTCATCCGATCCAACAGCCTGGATGACTTCGGCGACCATGTTACTGACGGAAACGGTTACCGCCGTGGAGGCGCAGCTGCCTGCGAGAGCTTCGACCGCCAATGCGAACCCAATCGTTCCAGCCTCTGTTCCCCCGTACTCTGCCGAGATATTCAGGCCCATGAAGCCGTTTTCCGCCAGGAGGCGCAGGTTGGCCAATAGCTCCTCGCGGCCTTCACCCTGGTCCAGTTTCTCGGCAACCGGTTCAAGCCGGTCGACGGCTAGTTTGCGAGCCGTGTCCGCAATCATCTGCTGTTCTTCGGTGAAGCTAAAGTCCATCGGCGGTTTCCATCCATTTTGTTGGTCTGGGCGTAGCCTATGGCTGGGACCCATAAAATACAATTCGCTGTCGCTGGAACTGCTAAGCGTTTGCGGGAAAGGAGCAAACAGGAGATAAAGAGACTATGTCGATCCGATTGTTTTTTTCCTCTCTGCCGCCGCTGCTGGCTCTCATGGGCGCATTTTTACTTGTGCATTTGATGGAAGCACAGGACCTGGCGACCGAAGACCGGAAAGCAGCGGAGCGCCTGACGCTCTATCGCCAGATGATCCTCGGTGAGTACGAGAAGTACCGCTATCTGCCATACATGCTTGCGCGGGATCCTCGCGCCACGGCGGTGCTGGGATTGGGTAAGCCTGCGGAGGCGGCCAACCGGTTTCTGGAGGAGATGGCAGAGAAGTCCGGCGCAGATATGCTTTATGTGATGGACCGGACAGGATTGACCCTCGCGGCCAGCAACTGGCAGGAGGAGAGCTCCTTGATTGGTCAGAACTATGCGTTCCGGCCCTATGTCCATGCGGCTCTGCGGGGAGAGGAAGGTCAGTTCTTCGCCATCGGTGCGACCTCCGGTGAACCAGGTCTGTTCCTTTCCGTCCCAACCCCGGTCAAAGGCGATCCTGTTGGCGTGGCTGCGGTAAAGGTGGACATGCAGTCGCTGGAAAGATCCTGGACGGAAGGGGGCGAGACCGTGTTTGTCTCCGACATCAACGGTGTGGTGTTTCTGACCTCGGTTGCTGAGTGGCGTTATCGCACCCTTCATGTCCTTGATGCAAAGGTGAGGGAAAGCATATTGCTGACCCGGCAATTCGCCGATCGGAAACTTGAACCTATTGCCGACCGGGCAATTGGTCTTTCAAAGGAAGTGTCAATTGGCGGGCAGACCTTCCGTCACAACACGGCTGCTGTAGGGCTCCTCGGCTGGCAGCTGCACTTCCTTGTGCCAACGGCGGAAATAGGCCGGAACAACTGGTTGATCTGGACGTCCGCGATTGGGATCAGCCTTTTTTATATTGTCGCCATATTGATCTACCGTGGCAGGGCGTTGCGCCAGACATCTCAGCGTCTGCGGCAGGAGTCGGACGATCTGCGGGAACTCAACCGGCGTTTGGTTACGGAAATTGACGAACGCCGCAGGGTGGAAGCAGAACTCAGGACGGCACAGCAGCGTCTGGCACGCTCCAGCCGCTTGGCTGCTGTTGGTCAGATGTCTGCTGCGGTGGCACACGAGCTTAACCAGCCGCTGGCCGCCCTGCGAATGTTCGTCGCGGGTGCGCGTAAACTTTTGCGTGGCGGCGATGTGCCGGCGGTCGAGGAGAATTTGAGAGAAATCGACTCTCTTCAGCATAGGATGGCGTCTTTGACGCAAGAGCTGAAGCGTTTTGCCCGCCCGGCGGAAAACCGGATCGAATTGATCGATATGCGGAGCTGCGTTCAGGCGGCGGAAAAAATTGTCAGGCCGCATTTCGAGGAAGCTTCCGTCTGCCTGAAAATTCGAATGCCTGAGACCCGGCTGAATCTTGAAACCGCACCTCTAAAGGTGGAGCAGATCCTGGTGAACCTGCTGCGCAACGGTGCCGATTCAGCCTGCCACAGCGAGAACGGTGAAGTTGTGCTGAGCGCGGCGAGAAAGGGCGGCGACATTCTGGTCCGTGTCACTGACAACGGGGCCGGTGTTCCTGACGATTTGCGGGAAAAGATCTTCGACCCGTTCTTTACCACCAAACTAAGCAGCGGCGGCCTCGGTCTGGGTTTGGCAATTTCCGATCGCATTGCGGACGATCTGGGCGGGTCTTTGAAGATCGGAACGAGTGAGGCCGGTGGCGCAACCTTCGTTTTCTCGCTGCCTGCCGCCCCGGAAGTGGAGGCTACGCCAGTTCCTGAAGAACGCCTGGAGTTGAACAATCAATGACGAGTTCCCGCGAGAAAATACCGGTTCTGATTGTCGATGATGATCCTTCAATGCGGG
>JBNKOQ010000040.1:8411-14909 GCA_050294735.1 Roseibium sp.
CCTTGCGTCAGTGGTTGAGGCTGGCAGATTTCGAGACGGTCGAGGTCGCTGACGGCGCAACAGCGATGCGCAGCATCAACACAGGATTTGCCGGATGCGTTGTGTCTGACGTCATGCTGAAGGGGGAAGATGGCGTCAGCCTGATGAAGCGCATCACGGAAGTGGATGGCGAGATTCCGGTAATTTTGATCACGGGTCACGGGGACGTGCCGATGGCGGTGGATGCCATGAGAAACGGCGCCTACGACTTCGTCGAAAAACCATTCGATCCGGAGGTCATTGCTGACCTGGTCGGCAGGGCTTGCGAAAAGCGCGCACTCGTCCTTGAAAACAGGTCGCTTTCCCGGCGGCTGGAGGGCGGGGAGAGCCTCGAAAAACGCTTGCTGGGAAACAGCCCGGCCATGCGGAACCTGCGCGAAAGACTGCTGCATTTCGCAGGGACCGACGCCGCGGTTCTGATCACGGGGGAAACCGGTACAGGCAAGGAACTGGTAGCCCAGGCACTGCATGCATTCGGTCACAGGAAAGACGGTCCGTTCGTTGCCATCAATGCAGCCGCCCTTCCGGAGGCCATGGTGGAAGCCGAACTGTTCGGACATGAGGCAGGCGCTTTCACAGGGGCGGAAAGAGCGCGCGTCGGCCGTATCGAAGCGGCAAATGGCGGTGTTCTGTTTCTGGATGAAATTGTTTCCATGCCGATCTCTCTGCAACCGAAACTGTTGAGGGTCCTGCAGGAAAAGCAGGTCGACAGGATTGGTGCGCGCGCGCCTGTTCCGGTCGACTTCCGGATTGTCAGTGCCGCGAATGTGGAGCCTCGGGATGCGGTTGCATCAAGAGAGCTGCGTGAAGATCTTCTGTTCCGCCTCAACACCATCGAGATCGCGATCCCGCCGCTGCGGGAGCGGGGTAATGATGCGCTGCTGTTGTTCGATACATTTGTGAACCGCTTCTCTGCTCAATATGCCACTGCCGTTCCCGATGTAACGGCCCGCGACGAGGCCTTTTTGCGGACTTACGACTGGCCCGGGAACGTGAGAGAGCTGCGAAACGCCGCCGAGAGGTTCGTCCTGAACTCAGGGGTCGGACGGCAATCGCTCGAGGCGCTAGTCCTAGGTGGACAGGGTCATGCTGGCGAGAGCGCCGGAGGGGCGTTGAAAGATCTGATGGACAACTACGAGAAGCGCGTTATTGCCAATGCCCTGCGGCGGCACGATGGCCGGATAGCCGATGTCATGCAGGAACTGGGGGTCCCGCGTAGAACCCTCAATGAAAAGATGGCGCGTTTGAATGTCAGCAGGCCGGGCGTGTTGAGCGAGAAGTGAAGTGGCGCGCGTGGGGATGATGTGCCCGGGCGGATCGGCAATATTCCGCCGATGAGGTGACGGTTTCGGCAATATTCCGCTCATGCCGGAAGCCTCCTTGCGGCGTCATTCTCCTGAAAGCATTGTATTTGCTACTGTTCTCCTGTCGGGGGTACATCTGGCACGGCACGTGCTAAAACACAGTCAGCTTGGCAGTTTCCAACGCAAGGTGCGAGGGAGGTAAGGTGTCAAGACTAGAGCCAAACTATCTGGGAGGATCAGTATGCTCACTGCCCGTAAATTTCTGACGGCTGCTTCCGTAGCCGCAATGGGTCTCGTATTTGCGACCGAAACATTCGCAGCAGATGTGACCTGGAATGTCTCCGTTTGGGGGAAACGCCGCGCATTCACGGAACACATTGAATATCTCGCCGAGAAAGTCGCTGAAAAAACCGACGGCAAGTTCGAGATCAAGCTGCACTACGGCGGTGCTCTGTCCAAGCCGCGCGAAAACCTCGATGGCATTTCCTTCGGGGCCTTCGAAATGGCGCAGATTTGCGCTTCCTATCATGCTGACAAGAACCCGACGCTGACGGTCCTGGAACTGCCTTTCCTTGGTGTGAAGGATCTTGAGACTGAAGTGAAGGTCAGTGAAGCTGTCTATGCGCATCCAGCGGTCAAGAAAGACCTTGCCCGCTGGAACGCGCAGGTTCTGATGCCCTCCCCCATGCCGCAGTACAACATTCTTGGTGGTGGAGATGCTCCCAAGACAGTTGCTGGTTTTGAGGGAATGCGTGTCCGTGCCCTTGGCGGTATTGGCAAGGCGATGGAGACCGTTGGAGCCGTTCCGACATCTGTAACGGCTTCTGAAGCCTATCAGGCAATCGATTCCGGCACCGTGCAGGGGGTTGCCTTCGCACCGCATGCGCATTTGGCGTTCAAGACTGTCGAAGCAGGCAAGTGGTGGACCGCAAACCTGAACCCTGGCACCGTGCAGTGCCCGGTCATTGTCAACATTGATGCCTATGCCGCTCTGCCGGATGAGTATCGTGCTGTTCTCGATGAAACGGTTCCCGCGGCGGTCGACCACTACCTGGCGACCTACGCCAAGGTTTACGACAAGTGGTGGCCTGAGCTGGAAAAGCGCGGCATCGAAAAGATCGAATACTCGGATGAAGATCTGGCTGCGTTCAAGGCGAAAGCCGGTAAGCCGATCTGGGATGAGTGGGTTGCCGAGCAGACGGCAAACGGAATTCCGGCCCAGGAATTGCTGGACGTCGTTCTGACCAACTTGCAGTAAGTTGTCCCGCATTCAGATCTGACACGATGACCCCGGCGTTTCTGCGCCGGGGTTAAACCTCAGGAAAATACTATGGCCGGTTCTCAATCCAGGCCGGAGAAGCCTCAAACCTTTATCAAGTTTGATGGGCTACTTGGGCATGTCGAAAACGTTTTCAATCTGATCGCCGCGTCGAGCATTCTGGTGCTCATGCTGCTGGCGGTCGTGCAGGTGCTGGGACGGTTCTTTCTGAACATGCCCATTCCCGGTTTTATCGATATCACCGAGCAGGCAATGGCCGTCTTCGCGTTCTGCGGCGTTGCCTATTGCCAGCGGGTTGGCGGCCACATCCGCATGGAGATGGTTCTGGGCAAGTTGCACGGACGGGCTCTTTGGGTCGCCGAGCTTATTGGCGCCATCCTGATCGCATCTGTCGTCGCTCTGCTGATCTGGGGTTCCTGGTATCATTTCGACCGGTCCTGGTCGATCGGCGACAGCACCATGGACATCAGCTTGCCGACGTGGCCGTCGAAGCTGGTTATTCCGGTCGCTCTCAGTCTTCTTTTCTTGCGCCTGCTTCTGCAAATCTACGGTTATTTGCGCCTGGTGATTGATCCAGACGCGCAGCCTTACTGTGTCCCGGTTCTTCACGATGTCGCCGAGACGGCCAAGCATGAGATTGAAGAAGCCTTTGGTGATGAGATGATTGCGGGAGACAAGAAATGACGCCGTTTGAGGTAGGTCTCCTGATGACGGGCCTTCTGCTCGTCCTCGTCGTGATCGGTATGCGCGTCGCGTTTGCCGCCGCATTCACGGGCCTTGTGGGCCTGATCATTCTGTTTTCGATGAAGATGGGTTTTGAACGCGGATTTTTCGTCGCGCTGAAAATGGCGGGCACGATTCCGCATTCCAAATCCGTTACCTACACCCTGTCCGTTCTTCCGACGTTCATCCTGATCGGCTTTCTGGCGTTCTATGCCGGCTTTACCAAGCAACTGTTCGAGGCATCTAAGCGGTGGCTGGGATGGATGCCGGGCGGCATGGCCGTCGGCACGGTTTTCGCCACGGCGGGCTTCGCGGCTGTTTCCGGGGCGTCGGTTGCTACGGCTGCGGTATTTGCCCGTGTGGCCATTCCTGAAATGCTTGCTGCCGGGTATTCGCGGCGCCTGTCTGCTGCGGTTGTTGCCGCAGGCGGAACATTGGCCTCGCTGATCCCGCCATCGGCGATCCTCGTGATCTACGCCATTCTGGTGGAACAGTCGGTCGGCAAACTGCTGATCGCCGGTTTCCTCCCGGGGGTTTTCTCGGCGTTGATTTACGTCATCATTATTGTTGGCGTATCGGCATGGCGCGGGGATGCTCCGCCGGTGAGGGGCTTCACCTGGGGGCAGCGCTTTGCGTCTCTTCCCGGAACTTTACCGATCATCGCGGTCATCGGCATTATTTTCTGCTCGTTCTTCTTCGGGCTGGCAACGCCGACCGAAGCCGGGTCGCTTGGTGCCTTCGTGGTGCTGGTTGTCGCCTTCGCGAAGGGCATGAAGTTCCGCCAGCTGGGCCAGGCCTTGCATGAGTCCGCCAAGTTGACTGTGATGATCTTCACCTTGATCTGGGGCGTTCTGGTCTACGTTCGCTTCCTCGGCTTTGCCGGTCTTCCGGATGCCTTCAAGGAGTTCATTGTCGCGCTGGAGTTCTCGCCGTGGGTCGTGATGATCCTGATCCTCTGCGCCTATGCCGTGCTCGGCATGTTCATGGATGCCATCGGCATGCTGATCCTGACCTTGCCGGTTGTCTATCCGGCGGTCATGGCGCTGAACGGCGGTGAGGCGGTCTCTGCGGCTGACAGTGCTTTTGGCATGTCCGGCGAGGCCTGTTCGATCTGGTTCGGTATTCTGGTGGTCAAGATGGCGGAGCTCTGCCTGATCACGCCGCCAATCGGTCTGAACTGTTTTGTGGTCTCCGGCGTTCGTCCGGACATTCCAGTGCAGGAAGTCTTCCGCGGCTGTATTCCGTTCTTCATTGCCGACGTGGCAACCATTGGCGGCCTTCTGGCCTTCCCATGGATCATCACGATCTTGCCGTCGATGATGTAGGAACTTTTGATTTGGACGCAAAAGGAGCCGCTGCGGGGATCTGCAGCGGCTTTTTTATTGCTGATAAGTCCCAAGCTTTCTGATTGTCATTCCCGTTTGGCGCGTCAGTGGCAAGACCGGAATTCAGTAGCCCCTGTCGCTAATTGTTGGATAGAACCGTCAATTCAATTGGTTACTGGATCCCGGTCTGCGCAGGGATGACAGTCAAACCCGTTGGTGGGGAACCCTGCTGAAAGGCGAGACCTTAGACGGGGTCATCAGAACAAATTGCCCTGGGTGGTCGAGGCGCTTTTTGCGGGCGCTTTTTTGGGCTTAGGCGCGGATGCCTTCTTTGCTGTCTTCGGAGCTGGCGGGGTCACACCGTCTCCGGTGGCCATCGCCTCCAAAGTGCCGTCCGCCAGCTCGATGGAGAGGAGCGTCCCCGGCTCAATACCGGCGGTGGAGCGGACAGGCTGGCCGCTGTCGTCGCGGACCAATGCGTATCCACGCGCCAGAACATCCTTGTAGGACAGGGATTTCAGCAGTTTTTCCTGACCGTCGAGCCGGTCCCGAAGCTTGGACAGACGAAGCGTAAAGGCGCGGTCCAACCGCTCTTTCAAGCCACCGAGCCGCTCATGGCCGAGAGAAATTCTCTGGCTCAAAGGCGCTGGCGACAAACGGTTTGCCGTGGCGGTATAGCTCTGCCGCTTCTGAGCGACAGCAACGCCAAGCGCCCTTTGCTGGCGCTCGGCCAGCCGGAGAAGGTCCGCCCGTGCCGTCTCGGTTTTGCGGCTCAGGACAATCGGCGCCAGCCGCGCTGAAGCATTTTGATAATTGCTGCGATGGCTGCGCGTGTTGACAGTGAGAGCGTGCTCGAGCCGGCTGGCATAAGTGTCGAACTGCTGGCGGGGCAGGGCAAGGAGATCCCGAGGTGCGGGCAGAGCCGCGCCGGCGGCCCGGAGTTCCGTTCGGCGGCTGGCGACCAGACGGTTGAGGCCGGACGAGAGCCTGCGCGAAAGATCGTCGATCATTGCCATGAGTTCGGCTTTGACCGGAACGGCGATCTCCGCGGCCCCTGTCGGGGTCGGGGCCCTGACATCGGCGGCCAGGTCGATCAGGGTCCAGTCGGTCTCATGGCCAACCGCCGAGATCAGGGGGATGTTGCTGTCTGCCGCGGCCCGGACAACGCCCTCGTCATTGAACCCCCAGAGGTCCTCGATGCTGCCGCCGCCACGGGCGACGATAATTAGATCGGGGCGGGGAATGGCGCCACCTGCCTGAAGGGCATTGAAGCCCCGGATGCCGTTGGCGACTTCGGCGCCTGAGGTCTCGCCCTGAACGCGGACCGGCCAGACAAGTACATGCAGCGGAAACCGGTCCGAGATGCGGTGCAGGATATCGCGAATGACCGCTCCCGTCGGCGAGGTGACGACACCGATGACGCGCGGCAGGCTTGGCAGCAGCTGTTTGCGTTCTTCGGCAAAGAGGCCTTCAGCGCCAAGCTTCTTCTTGCGTTCCTCCAGCAGAGCCATCAGGGCGCCAGCGCCTGCCGGCTCCAGTGCATCGATCACCATCTGGTACTTGGACTGCCCGGGGAATGTCGTGATCTTGCCGGTGGCAATGACTTCCAGCCCTTGTTCCGGCTGGATCTTCAGGCGGGAGGCAACGCCTTTCCAGATAACGCCGGACAGAACGGCCCGGTCGTCCTTCAGGTCGAGATAGATATGTCCGGAGCCGGGCCGGGAGATCCGGCCCAGTTCACCGCGCACCCGAACATAGCCAAAGGTATCCTCCATGGTCTTCTTGATGGAGAAGGAAATTTCCGCGACAGAAAATTCGGCAACATAGA
>JBNKOQ010000041.1:0-14528 GCA_050294735.1 Roseibium sp.
AGCTCGACATGCCATGTACCTGCAAGGATCAGCTGGACCGAACGATCATCACGATCGAAGCCTGGCGGACGCTGAAACTGCGAAAGGAGCTGCTCCGGGCCATCACTTCCGAGTACGCGCAGCTTGAGTCTGGCGTAGCGTTTATGTCGGACCTCTCCCGGATGGAAGAGCAAGCGCTGAACGCACAGGAAATGCGTGACCATGCCGAAAGCCTGAAATTCCTTGCCGATCTTGCTGACCGCTGTGCAAGGCACTTGACGGAACTCTCAAGGATTACCCAACAGACATAAGCCACGCTTTGATCTGCCGCCCTTACCGCGATCTGCCTGCCAGAGTTCTGACGGAGCATCCGGACGGTGCGGAGCCCCACCCGAAGCCACCCAGAACGGGCTATTCTGCCGGGAGTGGAGATGTGTGTACCATCGCGGGGGCCGTACGCATGCCCAAACGCATCAGCAAGTCGCGATCCTTCCAGACCTCCGGATTACCGGTGGTCAGCAGTTGATCGCCGACGAAGATGGAATTGGCACCGGCAAGAAAGCAAAGGGCCTGCAACTCCTCACTCATCCCCGTACGGCCTGCCGACAGGCGCACCACCGAGGCAGGCATCAGGATGCGCGCCAGCGCCACAATGCGAACCAGGGCGAAGGGATCAACCGCCTCGGCCTTGCCCTGCACCGGCACACCATCGATCTCGTTCCACAGGTTGACCGGCACGCTGTCCGGGTGGGCAGGCAAGGTTGCGAGTGTGACCAGCATGGCGATGCGATCCTCCTCCGCCTCGCCCATGCCGAGGATGCCACCGCAGCAGACCTTGATCCCGCCGTTTCGGACATTCTCAACCGTATCGAGGCGGTCTTCCATCGTCCGCGTCGTGGCGACCTGCCTGTAATACGCGGGTGAGGTGTCGATGTTATGGTTGTAGAAATCCAGCCCTGCCGCTTTCAGCCGCGTTACCTGACCGGGGCTGAGCATCCCCAGTGTCATGCAGGTCTCCAGGCCAAGCTCGGATACGCCCCGCACCATCTCGCATAGTTTGTCCATGTCCCGATCCTTGGGGCTGCGCCAGGCCGCTCCCATGCAAAAGCGATGGGCGCCCGAGGCCTTGGCGCGTTTGGCGGCGGCCAGAACCTCTTCGGAGTCCATCAGTTTCGTCGCCTTCACGCCGGTTTTGTGATGGGCGGACTGTGAGCAATAGCCGCAATCTTCGGGGCAGCCACCAGTCTTGATGCTGAGAAGACTGGCGGTTTCGATCGCCGTCGCATCGAAGTGCGCGCGGTGGAGAGTCTGGGCCCGGTGCATCAGATCAGGAAAAGGCAAGGCGTGGACCGCTTGTGCTTCTTCCATCGTCCAGTCGGTTCTGACTTCGGGCCGGTTCATTGCGCACGTCCTTTGAGGCGCCCGAGACCCGTCACCAAGGCGGAGGCCAGAGCGATCTTGATCAGATCGCCGAGGATAAACGGAGTGAACCCGGCGGCGAGCAGTCCGGAGATCGGCACAAAGCGCGCCAGCCAGAGAAGACCCAGGGCATAGACGACGGCCAGGCCGGCAAGCATTGCCAGAGCCCGCCCCATCCAGCCACGCCCCTGTGCCAGCCAGCCAGTTACAACGGTCGAGAACAGATAACCGATCAGGTAGCCACCGGTAGGACCTGCCATATAGGCCAACCCGATCCCGCGCTCAGGAGAGCCTGAGAAAACCGGCAAGCCCATCGCCCCAGCCCCCAGATAGGCGGTCATAGCCGCAAAGCCCAGCCTTGGCCCGAGGGCGGCTGCGAGGAAGAACACCGCCAGCGTGTGCAGCGTCATCGGAACGGGCCAGAAGGGAATCTGCACCTTGGCGCCAAGCGTGATGACTGCTGCGCCACAAAGTGCGAGAGCCGGCCCGTGCCAGAGCGCTGCAGGCCGTGTCAGAGAGAGATTGAGCGATGCCATTAGATGGTTCTCCAAAGATAGCTGACGAATCTATCTATAATTCTTGGAGATGATGATGCTTAGGCAATCTAGATTATAGATAATTATCCCGGAATTTCATAAGTCTCTCTCGGATCAGCATTTTTTACCGACGGCTTGCGCTTGCCAATCCAGCCGACATGGCGGGCCAGTGTGGCGCAGGCGAAGTCAGTCTGCCCCTTGCGCAGGGCGGTCAAAATGGTGCGATGATCGTGGTCGGTGCGCGCTTCCCAGTCCCGGCGCCAGGCGGCGAAAAGAAACCGCGCACTGGCTGCCTGCAGGTCGTCGATGGTGCGCAGCAAGCGCGGCATGCGGCAGGGCATCAGGATCAGACTGTGGAAGCGGCGGTTCGCAGCCTCCCAGTCACGGACGTTGCTGGCGTCATCCCCATGCCGCGTAACCTCTTCAGCCTCATCAAGAATTGCACGTGTTAAGTTTGGCGCTGCATGGCGCAGCGCGAGTGTCTCAAGGCTCGCTCGCATCTCCGCAACTTCGCGCAGTTCGGCCACATCGAAATCGGTGACACGAAATCCCCGCCACGGCTGGCTCTCGGCCAGGCCCTGCGTTTGCAGCTGGCGGAAGGCTTCGCGCACCGGCACATGACTGGCCCCGAATTCCGTGGCGATGTGATCCTGTCGCAGCCGCGCTCCAGGAAGGATTTCGCCTGAGATGATGCGATCCGCAAGGATCCGGGCAATGCGTTCGGAAAGGGTTTCTTCGATAGCTATCGTCATGAATTATAGATAATCCAGAGAGCGACAGACTGTCGATCCCGGCATTACCTGGAGGCGTTGCAATGGTTGGCATCTACGGGAGGCTTGCAGCGGACCGGGGATGGAGCCGACGCGCTCCGCAAGAGCGGCTGTTCCGTCGCAGCAAACTCCGGCAAGGCTCCAGCAGGAGAAGCCAAGTCGTGTGGGCAGTTTTGATCGAGATGAAGCCCGCAGCAATCGCGACGATGGGCATTGGGTACGGAAACCCGAGCCGTTTCCCGCAGCGCGGGGCGGCACGTCCCTTGGCTTGCCCCCTAGGTGCGCGACCTCCTTGCCAGCATCATTTTTTCATCGCAAAGCCTGATCGAACCAGATGGACCTACGGCTTCCGGTTTCAGCCCTTCGCGCTAAAACGCCCGGCAGCTTCGCCAGTCGCGAATGCGGTGCCCATGACGCGGATGGAGGCATAGGCCGTGCTGTCCGCGCCGATCACCCGGCCGGCATAACACAGGTTTTCAATTCCCTTTGCCCTGAGGCAATCGAGCGGGATATCCGCATAGCCATCGCCGCCAATCGATTTGTAGACAGGTTTGCCGGGAACCGAGTGATCCTCAATCGGCCAGACAGCGCGGGCCACTCCATCGGACCGTTTGCGTCCGGTCAGAAGGTCCTCGCCGGTGAGCTCGTAGCGGGCCTGGGGATGCCGGCTTTCGCGAATGCCGATTTGCGGGCCGGTCTGAACCAGATAAGCCCTTTCGAAGCCCGGAACACTTTTACGCAGAACACCAACGTAGTCATGAGCCGCGGCTCTTGCCGCCTGTTCTGCGTGGGTAAAACTGCGGGAGCTGAGATCGCTCATCGGATGATCGAACATCATCCACCACATTTCCCCCGTCAGAGGCACTTCCGTAAAGATACCGCCGTCAGGGCGGGACACCGGCCAGTCGCCGGTTTTGTTGTAGTCCCGAAAGGCATCGATAATCGCCTGGCGGTCGATGGGCATATCGGGATTACGCCCCCCGACACGGATCGGTGCCGAAACAGCCTGCAATTGCCCGTTTTCATTGCCGGTCCTGCAATCCAGTCCCGCCAAAAGCGCAAGATTCGCATCGCCCGTGGCATCGACAAATGCCTCAGCCACTATCCGCGTGCGCCCGTCCATGCCTGCCAATGTTACCGACTCCAGGCGATCCGCTGTCCGTGTCACGGCTGCGACACGGGTGTGCAGCAGGACATCGACGCCATGCTCCCGAAGCACCCGGTCAAGCGCCAGTTTCACAGCCTCCGGCTCAAGAAGAATGATCCAGTTCCGGGTGGTCGGCGAGCTGAACGGATCGCAGGGCAGGCCGAGAGACCGAAGCTCATCCAGAACGATGTCCGCAACGCCGCCTACGGCTTTGATGGGTTCCTCGCCCTGCTGAAAGAACCCGCAATAGGCGAGCACATTCGAGGTTGTCGCAGCACCGCCGAGAAAACCATATTTCTCCACCAGCAGCGTCTTGGCGCCGGCAAGCGCGGCCCCCAGAGCCGCCCCGACCCCGCCTGCACCACCGCCGGCGACAATGACGTCGTAATCCGCCTCCGGTTTCCGGCTCATGTCCGCCACCCCAACAGCCATCGCTCGATCATGCCTATGGCTGTACTCAAGAGGATACCCAGCAGCGACAGGATAAGCACCCCGGCAAAGAGACGTTCCAGATCGTAGAGAGACCCGGCCTCGAGAATATACGCCCCGATGCCATATTGGGCGCCCAGCATTTCAGCGGCTACGAGCAGGATGATCGCGATGGCGAGGCTGATGCGCAGCCCGGACAAGATGCCCGGCATTGCCCCGGGCAGAACGATCTTGCGCACAATTGAGAACCAGGACAGGCCGAAGCTCTGGCCCATGCGCACGAGCGACCGGTCCACGTTGTCCACGGCACCATAAGTCGCCACCACGGTCGGCGTGAATGTCCCGAAGGCAATCAGCGCATATTTGGAAGCCTCATCGATGCCAAACCAGATGACAAAAAGCGGCAAAAGCGCGATCTTCGGGATCGGAAACAAGGCGGCGACCAGCGGCACCAGACCGGCCCGAACATAGGAGAAAAGCCCGATCGCCACGCCAACGGCCACGCCGGCGGTTGCGCCAAGGGTGGCACCGACGAGCAGACGGGACAGCGACAGGCCCAAATGCTTGAAAAGCATGCCGCTTGAGTAGAGTTCAACCAGCGTCTTCAGAACATCCGACGGTTTTGGCAAGGTCAGCGCGGAAATCCAGCCGGATCGCGTTCCCCATTCGATAATCAGGATAATAGTGGCGAAGACGACAGGGCTGACCCAACGCCGTCCCTTGGGCGCAAAACCGCCTCCCCGGAATCGAACTTCCTGGGCCTTGCCCGTGCCGGAGGCTGCTGCAGCTGAAGTCTCGACAGACATGTCACGCATCGATAAGCTCCTCTTCCGCTGCACGGGCTTCTTCCCGCATCAAATGCCACAAGTGCTTTTGAATTGTTTCCAGCTCTGTGTCGGCATAGCCGCGTTCCGACAAGGGCTTGTCGATTTCCACGATATCCCGAAGCCGCCCCGGCCGGCGTGACAGGACCGCCACCCGGTGGCCGAGCCGGACGGCTTCGGCAAGATTATGAGTCACATAAACAGCCGTGAAGGGCGTCCTGGTCCACAAAGCAATCAGGTCGTCCATCAGAAGTTCCCGGGTCTGACTGTCCAGGGCGGAAAGCGGCTCATCCATCAGCATCACGGCCGGATTGACCGCCAGGGCGCGGGCAATTGCGACGCGCTGCTTCATTCCCCCCGACAATTGCTTGGGCAAGGCCCCCGCGAAATCCGTCAGCTTGGTCCGCGCCAGAACATCGGAAATGATTGCATCCGCCTTTTGTCCCCGGATGCCATGATCTTCCAGAACCAGGGAAATGTTTCCCTTCACGGAGCGCCAGGGCAGCAGCGCGAAGTCCTGAAACACATAGGTCAGAGGATTGAGACATCCCTCCGGCGGCGTTCCCAGTTGCAGGATACGCCCGGCTGAGGGCCGCTCCAGTCCCCCGGCAAACCGCAACAGGGTCGACTTGCCACAACCGGACGGGCCCACGAGACAGACAATCTTGCCGGAAGGAATGTCCAGCGTGATGTCGCGCAGCACTTCGGTGTCGCCATAGCGATGGCTAATGGCATCGAATCTGATGTCCATGGATGTCTCTTTTCAAAACCTGCCCGGCGGCGATACGAAATCACCGCCGGATGGAGCCTTTTCAGGTGTCAGTCTGTCTCAGGCGTCAATCAGCTCGACGAAGCTGGAATTCACCACGGTATCCAGGGTGATGGAGCTGTCGACAAGGCCTTCGGACTGGAACCAGGCCAGCTGATCCTTGATCGAACCGATGTTGAGAGCCGCGCCACGGTTCAGGCGCATGGAGCCGTTAATGATGGAAGGCGCTGCCTTCTCGCGCGGGCGGTCGGCATAGACATACTGATGGATCAGATCGACCATCTCATCGACGGCCGCATCGCCGTTTTTCCGCTCGACCATGGTGTCGTCATAGTCATCCACGCCTGCGGAAAAGCCTTTCAGGAAGGCTTCGACCAGTGCGGCATCCCCGGAGGCATTTTTCTCGGAAGTGAAGACGGTTGTCACCTGATAGTTCGGCAGATAATCGGCCACGTTGCCAATGATATGCGCCGCACCGGAACCTGCCAGCGGTTTTGCGATATGGGGGACGATCGACCAGGCATCGATCTGACCCGACTTGAGTGCGCCGATGATCGCTCCGACCTTCTGCAGCGGGATAAATTGCGGCGTGGCCCCTTCAGCCGCCCCGATCTTGGACCCCATGTAATGGAAGGACGAGCCGGCCGTCGTCATGCCGAAGCGCTTTCCGTCGAGAGCTGCAGGCGACGTCAGTCCGGCTTTGAAAGCTGCGTCGGATGCCAGGATTTTCTGGCCATCGATACCGGCTTCCTCGGCCAAAGCACCGCCGATGACCTTCACGGCACCCTTTTGAGCCAGGGAAATCAATCCTCCCGACATGGCCGTAACGCCGAAATCCACATCGCCACTGGCGATCGCCACAGCCATGGGCTGGGCTGCCTGGAAAAACTTCAGTTCCACATCCAGACCCGCGTCAGCAAAGTAACCGCGGTCCAGCGCAATAAAGCTGCCAGAATGGCTCGTCAGGTTCATCGCGCCCACGACAGTCTTTTTGTTCTGCGCAATCGCTGGGGCAGCAAGACCAAAGGCAGCCGCGCCACCGATCAGTCCAAGAGTTTCGCGTCTGTTCAATTTCACCATGATTTCCTCCCGGGATGTTTTTATGGCTGTTGTTTTCAGACCTTGCCGATATCTGTCCTGATTTCTTCGTCGAGAAGAGCAAGGGCTCTGGTCTGGTCCTTGGCGAGGATTGCCTCGCAAAGTTCTTTCTGCCGCACTTCTCTTGCAGCGAAATCAATATGTCCTTCCCGCAGGCAGGCCAGACGGAACCGGCGGGACTGATCATAGAATTTCCCGGCCATGTCGATCAGCCGGGGGGATAAACACGCGCTCAGCAGAGCCATGAAAACCTGCCGGCAGGCCTCGTCCCACTCCAGAGCCGTCAAGTCGTCGGGCGTGTTCTGAACCTGCCTGTCCGCATGGCGCAAAGCGTGAAAAGCGGCAATAACAGCCCCCTCCCACTGAACGGAGGCGTTTTCCATCGAGCGGGCCAAGCCAAGCTTTTCGATCTCCAGCCGCATCAGGAGGATGTCCTCCAAATCCTGTTGCGTCGCGGAGGTCACGCGGAAACCGCGTTGGCTGGTTGCCTCGACCAGGCCGTCCGCCGACAGAACACGGAGCGTCTCGCGCATGGAGTGATTGGACCCGCCATAGCGCTGGCGCAAAGCCTCGATCTTCAGCTTCTGATCCGGCGGCAAATGCCCAAATGCGATATCACGCCGGATCGCCGATGCGAGCATCGCGACCACCGTGTCATCATCATTGTCACGCTTACCGAACAGCATTTTGTGTCTCGATCCGAAAAATATTGGATATTTTTTGTTTCGTTTTATAGATGAAGTCAAGGATCGTTTTGGAGGAGCATTTGAAATGAGCAACACATCGGGACAAACGCGACCGATCACCGGTGCGACAAAGCTCTTCCCAATCATTGGTCATCCGGTTGCGGGCGTCTTTTCCCCGCCCGCATTCAATGCGCTTTTTTCAGATCGGCAAACAGACGCCGTTATGGTGGGGCTCGACATTCATCCGGACGCCTTGGCTGCGTTCTGGGTTTTGTTACGCGGCAGCAGCAATATGCTTGGCTGCTCGATCACCTACCCGCACAAACAAGCAGCCTTCGCAGCGGCGGACGGCATGAGCGAACGCGCCAGCCGCCTGGGTGCGCTTAACACCATTCGGCGTGAAAGTGATGGGCGGCTAACAGGTGATGCCACCGATGGGCTCGCCATGATCAGCGCGATCGACCTGACAGGCGTGGAGATTACCGGCAAGACAGCACATGTCACAGGTGCTGGCGGCGGTGCGGGCCTCGCTATTGTCGACGCCCTTTGCGAGCGCGGCATAAAGGCGTTGAGCCTCACGGAAATCGATCTGGGACGAAGGGAAGCCGTGCTGACCTTGGTGCGGACCCATTGGCCAGACGTCCAGGTTTGGGAAGCGCCGGACCATGCGGACGTCCTCATCAATGCGACAACCCTTGGCAAATCGGCGGCAGACGCTCTGCCTTTCACCGGCGACGACATTCGAAATGCATTGCTCTGCTGCGATGTCGTGACCTCGCAGGACGACACACCTTTTCTCAAGGCTGCCAAAGATACAGGAATCGCGACCGTCAGCGGCGACGACATGGGCGCCGGGCAGCTTGCGGTTCAGCTCGGCTTTCTCGGCCTCCTGTGACCGGCAGGAAGGCGAGCGGAACCCGAGAAACCGTCAGACGCCCTTTGCCGCTATGTCCTGTCTCCTGGAAAGACGATAATCGGCTGGCGGCAGCCCCTCCTCCTTGGAAAATACGCGACTGAAGTGCGAGGCATCACAGAAGCCAGTCGAGTTGGCGATGTCGGCAATTGTCCTGTCGGTTCTCTCAATCAGCATCTTGGCTTGCGCCAGACGGATGCGAAGCGCCGCGGCATGCGGCGTAAGCCTGAGTGTGTTTTGAAAATGCCGCTCAAGCTTGCGTTTGCTTACTCCGAGTGTTGCTGCCAGCTCATCGGTGGAATAGGGCGATTCCAGCCTTTGCTGCATGCGGAGCAGCGCGCGGCGGACCAGTTGATCGCGGGTGGACAATTCCAGCGGCAGGCCGGGCTGCGGATTTTCCGCAACCTGCGCCTCATCGATGATCATGATGTGCAGGCTCTTCTGAGCGGCAGCACGCCCGATATGCCTGTCGACGAGAAAGGCGGCGAGATGGGCGGAGCTGGCGCCGCCCGAGCAGGTCAAACGATCCCGGTCCGCAACAAATATCTGGTCGGAAACCGGGGTCAGTCCGTCGAATTGCTCGAGGAAATCCTCGTGATGAAACCAGCTAACGCAGCATTTGTATCCATCGAGCAAACCCGCTTCATGCAGGAGAAAGGCCCCCGTGCACAGACCGACAAGGGGAATGCCCATCGCTGCGGCCTCCCGCAAGAAGGAGACATACTCCGGGCCGATCTTGGCTTGCTCATCCAACAACCCGCCAACCACCACGATATAGTCATAGGCTCTGGGAGCGGACAGTGATGCATCCGGCTGCACTTCGATACCGGAACTCGACCGCACGGGATGGCGTGTGCAGGAGAGGATATGCCACTCGCACCGGATGGGTCTGGACCTGTCACCTTCGTCGGCAGCCAAGCGCAGGACATCGACAAAATTCGCCAAAGCGGAGAGAGTGAACCTCGGCGTCAGAATGAATCCAACGCGAAGTTTGGGGGACTTGACCTCTGTCACAGCAGCCTCCTCACGGGTTTGCCGTATATTTACGGGGAGTATGACGCAAATGTCCAATCTTGAAGCGCAGGAAATGTCTTTAAATTAGAAATTCTGACTCTCCGAGGAGTTCGCCTGAAATGACGCATTTTTCAGCTTTGTCGCTGCTCAAGAACGCCCTTACGGGGCACAAGAACTGGCCAGAGCAGTGGCCCGACAGCGAGCCGAAAGCCGAATACGACGTCGTCATCGTCGGCGCCGGCGGACACGGACTTGGCGCTGCTCACTATCTGGCAACGGAGCATGGCATTACGAATGTTGCCGTGATCGACAAAGGCTGGCTTGGCGGCGGCAACACCGGGCGGAACACCACCATCATCCGGTCGAACTACCTCTATGACGAGAGCGCGCGGCTTTATGATCATGCCCTTGATCTGTGGGAGAACCTCAGTCAGGAACTGAACTATAACGTCATGTACTCCCAGCGCGGCGTCCTGATGCTCGCGCATAATGTGCATGATGTGCAGAGCTTTCAGCGCCATATTCACGCCAACCGCCTGAATGGTGTCGATAACCGCTGGCTGAGCGCGCAAGAGGCCCAGGCATTTTGCCCGCCGCTCAATATTTCTCCCGATGCACGTTATCCTGTCTTGGGCGCTGCCCTGCAGCAGCGTGCGGGGACTGCACGACACGATGCCGTTGCATGGGGCTACGCACGCTCCGCCGCAAAGCGCGGCGTCGACATCATCCAGAATTGCCCCGTGACGGCGATCCGGCGTGGGCCGGACGGAGCCGTCGAGGGCGTTGAGACCGCGAAGGGTTTCATCCGGGCCAAGAAGGTTGCCGTTTCCGCAGCCGGCCACACCAGTGTCGTGATGGATTCAGCGGGCGTCCGTATGCCACTGGAAAGCTATCCGCTGCAGGCCCTTGTCTCAGAGCCGATCAAGCCGATTTTCCCATGCGTTGTCATGTCGAACACGGTACATGCCTATATCAGTCAGTCGGATAAAGGCGAACTGGTGATCGGATCCGGTACGGACCAATACACCAGCTATTCCCAGCGCGGCGGCTTGCCCCTGATCGAACACACCGTTGCTGCGATTTGCGAAATTTTCCCGATCTTCAACCGTATGCGGATGCTGCGCAAATGGGGCGGCATCGTTGACGTCACCCCGGACAGGTCGGCCATTCTCGGCAAGACCCCGGTTCAGGGGCTCTATGTCAATTGCGGCTGGGGAACCGGCGGTTTCAAGGCCACACCTGGCGCAGCGCATACGCTTGCCTGGACGGTTGCCAAGGATGAGCCGCATCCCATCAATGCCCCCTTCACGCTGGAACGCTTCCAGACCGGCCGTTTGATCGACGAAGCGGCAGCTGCCGCCGTCGCGCACTGAGGAGAACGGACATGCTTCTCATTACCTGCCCCTATTGCAAAGAGACCTTGCCGGAGCTGGAGTTCGTCTACGCGGGCGAAGCGCATATTGCCCGGCCGGAAAGCCCGGCAGAGCAGACCGATGAAGAATGGCGCAACTTCATGTTCATCCGCTCCAATGTCAAAGGCCCTCACTTCGAGCGCTGGCGGCACAGCAATGGCTGCGGCCGTTTTTTCAACGCTGTGCGGGACACTGTCTCTGACCGCTTTCTCACCACGTATAAGGCAGGCGAACCGCGCCCCGACCTCGACAGCCTGAAGGGAGACGCCGAATGACCAGTTTCCGCGCGCAAGGCAGAGGCCGGGTCAAGCACGGCCAGACTGTCACCTTCACCTTCGACGGCAAGACCTACAAGGGCGTTGAGGGGGATACCGTCGCTTCGGCTTTGATCGCCAATGGTGTCCATCTGATGGGCCGTGGCTTCAAGTATCACAGGCCACGCGGCCCGATATCGTCCGGTTCCGAGGAGCCGAACGCATTGATCGGCACACGGCGCGGCAAAGGACGGTTCGAACCAAACACCCGTGCGACCGTTCAGGAAATCTGGAACGGGCTGGAAACGACCAGTCAGAACAAATATCCGAGCCTCAAATTCGACATCGGAGCGGTCAACGACCGCGCCTACATGCTGTTCTCCGCAGGTTTCTACTACAAGACTTTCATGTGGCCGAAGTCCTTCTGGGACAAGGTCTATGAGCCATTTATCCGTGCGGCAGCCGGTCTTGGCGTGTCGCCGAGCGAACCGGACCCGGACCACTATGCCTCACGTTACCTGCATACGGATGTGCTGGTGATCGGAGCAGGCCCGGCAGGTCTGGCTGCGGCGCGCAGCGCCGCACAGGCCGGACTGCGTGTAACCCTGGTCGATGAAAACGCCGAGGCCGGCGGCACCCTGCTCAGCGAACCGCAGGCCAGTATCGGCGGCAAACCTGCCTGGGACTGGCTTGCTGACGAGATTGCCGAGCTGGAGAGCCTTGGCGTCAGCATCATGACCCGTACAACGGCTATCGGCTACTACCACCAGAATTTTGTCGGTCTATGCCAAAAGCTGACCGACCACCTGGAAACACCGGACGCAGCGACCCCGCGTGAGCGTATGTGGCGGGTTCGGGCCGGACAGGTCATTCTTGCGCAGGGCGCTCTGGAAAAGCCGCTGGTCTTCGATGGCAATGACCGTCCCGGTGTGATGCTGGCTGGCTCCGCCCAGACCTACCTCAACCGCTACGGCGTGCGCGTCGGCGACAAGGCCGTTGTCGTGACAAGCCACGACAGCGCCTGGTATGCGGCATTTGACCTTGCCGATGCAGGTACCCGGATCGAAGCCATTGTCGACACCCGGCCACAGCCGAGGGCCGATCTGCTGGCCGAAGCCCAGAAACGGGGCATCACTGTTTTGGCTGGCCACACGGTCACTGGAACCGAGGGGCGTTTGCGGATCAAGTCCGTGCGCGTCAACAAGGTTGAGAACGGCAAGGTTCTCGAGCCGAGAAAGCTGAGCTGCGATTGCCTGCTGATGTCTGGCGGATGGACACCCTCGCTGCACCTCTTTTCGCATACCAAAGGTACCCTGAAGTGGGATGACGACCGGCAGACATTCCTGCCGGATCACAAGGCTGAGGAATGCCAGATTGCAGGTGCTGGCCGTGGTCTCTGGGGCATTGAGGCTGCCCTTGGCGACGGCGCCGTCATGGGAGCCGCAGCAGCTAAAGCTCTCGGAAAGACTATCGAACCAGCAACCCTGTCGGTCGAGAATGACCGCCCTGGGACTGGCGTCAGCCACACCGAATTGCCGACAGACCTGAGCACCGGCAAGGCACGTGCCTTTGTCGATTATCAAAACGACGTGACGGCCAAGGATCTCCGCCTCGCTGTTCGCGAAGGCATGCGCTCAATCGAACATGTCAAACGCTACACAACCAACGGCATGGCGACCGATCAGGGCAAGATGTCCAACATCAACGGCCTGAATATCGCCGCCGACGCACTTGGCAAGCCTCAGCCGAAGGTTGGGCTGACCACCTTCCGTCCGCCTTATACGCCCACGACTTTCGGTGCTTTTGCCGGCTACCACAGAGGTGAGCATTTCGAAATCACCCGCAAGACGCCCATCGACAGCTGGGCCGAGGAGCACGGAGCGGCATTCGAGCCAGTCGCTCAGTGGCGGCGCGCCTGGTATTTCCCGAAAGCCGGGGAAACCATGGACGAGGCTGTCTCACGCGAATGCCGTGCGACGCGGGCATCCCTTGGAATTTTCGATGCGTCGACACTCGGCAAGATCGAGGTGGTTGGTCCGGATGCGGTTGAATTCATGAACCGCATGTACACCAACCCCTGGACCAAACTTGCGCCGGGCCGGACCCGTTATGGCCTTTTGCTGGGTGAAGACGGCTTTATCCGGGACGACGGCGTGATCGGACGGCTTAGCGACGACCGCTTTCACATCACCACGACGACCGGCGGTGCCGCGCGCGTTCTCAACACGATGGAAGATTACCTGCAGACGGAATGGCCCGATCTGAAGGTCTGGCTCACATCGACCACAGAACAATGGGCGACGATTGCGCTCAACGGGCCGAATGCGCGCAATGTCCTGGCTCCTTTCGTCGAAGGCCTTGACCTTTCTGATGAGAACTTCCCGCATATGTCGATCGCGGAATGCACCGTGGCCGGTTTTCCGGCCCGGCTGTTCCGGGTCAGCTTCACGGGAGAACTCGGCTTTGAAGTCAATGTGCCCGCACGCCATGGCCGGGCGCTTTGGGAAAAGCTGTTCGAGGCGGGTCAGCAATATGACATCTGCCCCTATGGCACGGAAACCATGCACGTCCTGCGCGCCGAAAAGGGTTACATCATCGTCGGCCAGGATACAGACGGCACGGTCACCCCTTATGATGCGGGCCAAGGCTGGGCAATCGGCAAGAAGAAGCCAGACTTTGTCGGCATGCGCGGGCTGAAGCGTCCCGATCTTGTTGCCGAAGGCCGGAAACAGCTGGTCGGCCTGCTCACGAACGACGGACGGACCAAGCTGGAAGAAGGTGCCCAGATCGTTCTAGATCCGAACCAGCCCATTCCGATGAAGATGGTGGGCCACGTGACCTCCTCCTATCACAGCGATGCGATGGGCCAGCCGATTGCGCTGGCATTGCTCGAAGGCGGTCACGACCGGATGGGCGAAACAGTCCATATTCCGATGCCTGATAGTGTTATCAGTGCGACAGTGACCGGTACGGTCTTTTACGATCCCGAAGGCGCGCGCCTTAAACTGTGACCTTTGAGCGGAGACGAATGCAATGACTGCACATGTCGACCTTTCGACGGCTGGCCCTCTGGCCAGCAGCCCGGCTGCCACGGTGACGCTTCTGGCCCCAGTTGCGCGGTTCTCGCTCAGGGCCGGTGAAGCCGCTCAAGCAAAGCTTTCAACAGCGTTGGGGATCAAGCTTGTGGCGCAAATCGGCAAATGCGAACGCGACGGCAGTACAGAACTTCTGTACCTCGGTCCCGATGAGTGGTTGATCATCGCGCCCGAGACGCAGGC
>JBNKOQ010000042.1:0-14483 GCA_050294735.1 Roseibium sp.
GCATGGAGCTGGCCCACGAAACGTTTGGCAGGCTTGGCTGGAAGGACCTTCTGACGCCAGCGGTCGAACTTGCCCGGGAAGGGCTGCTGGTCGACTGGTATGCATCGCTGATGATTGCGTCTTCCACGCGCGGACTGGCCGCCGACCCGGACGCCGCGGCTCTTTTTCTGGAAGACGGGCAGTGGCCCGCGATTGCCGGCTGGACAGCCTTGTCGCGGAAGCGGCTTGACCAGCGTCAGCTGGCGGCAACGCTGGAGCGGCTCGCGGAAGCCGGTCCGAGGGACTTCTATGAAGGCGAGATTGCCAAGGCAATGGTCGCCGACGTCCAGGCGAAGGGCGGATCCCTTGGTCTTGAGGATCTGTCGGCCTACCGGGCGGACTTGCGGCAGACGATTCCCGTCGCTTACCGCGATGCCGTCATCCATGCGCCAACCGGCCTGACAGCTGGAGCAAACCTCGCTGACTGCCTGACAGCCATTGAAGCTGCGTTTGAGCCCGGCGGAAAGCCGGATGGCACAAGCTACGCTGCCATGGCGGAGGCTTTGGGTGCGGCCTACGAAAAGCGCCTGAAAACCATGGGGGATCAGGATGCGCCGCATGCGCCGTCCTGTACAACGCATTTTTCCGTCGTCGACCGTGATGGCAACATGGTTACGGTGACCCAGACGCTGCTGTCCATTTTCGGTTCGCGTGTGATTTCGCCGTCTACGGGCCTGCTGATGAACAACGGTGTGATGTGGTTCGATCCGGAACCCGGCAAGCCGAACTCGCTGGCGCCCGGCAAGGGATGCCTGATGAATGTGTGCCCGGTCATCGGCGAGAAGGGTGGCAAGCGGTTTGCCATCGGGGCCTCCGGCGGCCGCAAGATCCTGCCGGCTGTGCTCAATCTCAGTTCATTCATGACAGACTTCGATATGGACCTGGAGGCCGCCTTCCACGCGCCGCGCGTCGATAACTCCGGCGGCGGCACGATTGTCGCCGACGAGGCACTTGGCCCGGAGATTCTTGAGGCGCTGCAGGCGGTTCAGCCGACGGTCACAACCAAAAGAACGGTTTTCCCTTACGCCTTTGCCTGTCCGAGCGGCGTCATGAGGGAAAACGGATTGAACACCGGCTGCACGGAAATCATGTCCCCGTGGGGGGATGCCGTTGCCGAAAGGGAAGCAGTAGACGCATTATGACATCACGAGACATCGCCCTGAACCGTATAGCGAATTATGCCGATAGCGGCGAATTCGTCTCGGACCTTTCCGAGCTGATTGCCTATGGCACGGAAAGTCAGGATCCGTCCAAACGGGCCGGTCTGGCTCTTTATCTTTCACAAGCCATGGTCCCGATGCTGGAGGGGATGGGGTTTGTCTGCCGCGTTCTGGACAATCCGGTAGACCGGGAGGTGCCATTCCTGTTCGCCGAGCGGATAGAGGACCCGGCTTATGAAACGATCCTGGTCTATGGTCATGGCGATGTGATCCGCGCCCAGGAGGGGCAGTGGCGCGAAGGGCTTGAACCGTTCAGGCTTGTTGTCGAGGGCGACAAGGCCTATGGCCGCGGCACGGCGGATAACAAAGGCCAGCACCTGATCAACTTCGCGGCGCTGAAGGCCGTGATTGAGGAGCGCGGTGCTCTGGGCTTCAACGCCAAGGTCATTTTGGAAATGGGTGAGGAATGCGGCTCTCCGGGTCTGAATGCCCTGTTTGCCGAGAACGCGGAGCTGCTGAAAGCCGATGTGCTGATTGCTTCCGATGGCCCAAGACTGCATCCCGAACGCCCAACCCTTTTCATGGGGTCGCGCGGTGCGATCAATTTCGATCTTCGCGTGACCTTTCGCGAAGGTGCCCACCATTCGGGCAACTGGGGCGGGCTCCTGAAAGATCCTGCCATTGTTCTGGCGCATGCGATCGCCGCGATCGTTGACCGCCGAGGTCAGATCAAGGTCCCGGAATGGCGTCCGACCAGCTTGACCCCGGCCATCCGCGAGGCTCTGGCCGACTGTCCTGTCGGTGGTTTCGAAGGCCCGTCGATCGATACCGATTGGGGAGAAGAAAGCCTGACGCCGTCCGAACGTGTCTTCGGCTGGAATTCATTCGCTGTCCTTGCCCAGGAAAGCGGTGTGCCGGAGGCTCCGGTCAATGCCATATCCGGCTGGGCGAATGCGCACTGCCAGCTGCGTTATGTTGTGGGGACCGATTCCGCAGACATTTTGCCGGCTCTCCGCCGCCATCTCGACAAGGAGGGGTTCACGGAGGTTGAGATCGTCCCGATGGACCGTGGCTTCTTTCACGCCACCCGCCTTGATCCCGACCATCCATGGGTCAAGCGTGTCGCCGGCTCGGTCATGGAGACAACCGGCAAGAGGCCTGCGCTTTTACCGAATCTGGCCGGCTCCATACCCAATGAGAGTTTCTCGGAGACGTTGGGTCTTCCAACCGTCTGGCTGCCGCATTCCTATCCGGGCTGTTCACAGCATGCGCCTAACGAGCATTTGCTGCTTTCCTCCAGCCGTGAGGCGTTGCTCATGATGACCGGATTGTTCTGGGATATTGGCGCGGCGCAGGTTTAATCCCGGACCGCCATGTGAGTGGCAGCGTCCACCCATCGCCCGGCTTTCGGGCGGTGGGGGCCGCCGAATGCACGGTATCTCATGGGGAGGCTTGGCATCGGCGGTACCGAAACGCCGGGGTCCGGGTGCCGGAGTTCTTCAGTCCTGAAACCAAAAAACCGATGATCCTTCGATCATCGGTTTCAAACGCCATTCGGCGGAATTTGGAGCGGGCGAAGGGATTCGAACCCTCGACCCCAACCTTGGCAAGGTTGTGCTCTACCCCTGAGCTACACCCGCATTTTGCCGTAATCCAGAAGCCCGGTGGCGTCCGTCTCCGGCGAGGTGCGCAGTATATGGACCATGGTGAGATGGAATGCAACAGGCAAATTACAGCAAAATATTTTTACACATGTGCTGTGGATAATGCGGTTTTGAAGTTGTTTGAAAATTAAGGAAATCCGTGACTTGCATGGAGAACATTGGCCTTGAGCCTCCCGTGGCATTTGCGTTAGACCGGGGTGCTGATCCGAGTGAAAAGGATAACGACATGCCGGCAAGCCGCGACGACCTGATGGATTTTTTTGCCTCTCAAGAGATTGAGGTGACCACCTATGATCATCCGCCGGTGTTTACCGTGGAAGAATCCGGGGAGCTGCATGACAAGATCCCGGGTGGACACACAAAGAACCTGTTCCTGAAGGACAAGAAGGGCCGGTTGTTCCTGATCGTTCTCCTGCACGATGCGACGGTCGACTTGAAAAGAATTCACTCGATCATCGGCGCGCAGGGGCGCGTGTCTTTTGGCAATGCGGATGTCCTCATGGAGGTTCTCGGTGTGATCCCCGGCTCGGTGACGCCATTTGCACTGATCAATGACCGGGAGGCGCAACGGGTCACGCCGGTCTTCGATGCCGCCATGATGCAGCACGACCGGTTAAACTATCATCCGCTTTCCAATGATGCCTCGACGACGATTTCCCGAGACGACTTGTTGAAATTCGTCGCGGCCTGCGGGCATTCGCCTGCGGTGCTCGCCGTGAGCTCCGAGGCGCAGGACGCGGGTTTGTAATTCAGTGCGGACAGCGCCATGTTAGGGAAAATGGGCGCGGGCGGAGCGTCGGACCACAGTTCTGGCTTTCAAGTGAACAGGGCTGAGAATTAGAGGCAGGGACTTATGAGCAGCGGCAATTTTTCGATGGGTGGCCAGGTTGGGGCCGGATTCGGTGGCAGCCTTGGCGGTGGTGGATATGGCGGCGGCAACGGCAGCGATGGATCGGGTGCGGGCGGAGATGACCTGATTAAGGACGTGTCCACGCAGACCTTCATGCAGGATGTGATGGAAGCCTCCCGCGTGCAGCCGGTTCTGGTTGACTTCTGGGCGCCCTGGTGCGGGCCGTGCAAGCAGCTCACCCCGATTATCGAAGGGGCTGTGAGGGCGGCCGGCGGGGCCGTCAAGCTCGCCAAGATGAACATCGAGGAGCATCCGGAAGTCGCCGGTCAAATGGGCATTCAGTCGATCCCGGCCGTGGTTGCCTTCAAGGACGGTCAGCCGGTCGACGGTTTCATGGGTGCTCAGTCGGAAAGCCAGGTCAAAGCCTTTATCGAGAAGCTTGGAGGCGTGGCTCCTGTCAGTGAGGTCGACACGCTGCTCGAACAGGCCGAGGGGCTTGTCGAGGTGAAGGACTGGGGCCAGGCAGCCCAGATGTTCGGGGCCGTTATGCAAATGGAACCGGACAATGTCCGTGCCATCTGCGGTCTGGCGCAGTGTTATCTCGGTGCCGGCGATATTGCCAGGGCCAAGCAGGCTTTGGAGATGGTGCCGGAAGACAAGCGGGATGACGCGGCCTATGGAGCCGCAAAGGCTGCGCTTGAACTGGCCGAACAAGCGGAAGCACTTGGCGACCTGGCCGATCTGCAAAGCCGGATCGAAAAGGATCCGCATGACCTTCAGGCCCGTTTTGATCTGGCGCTTGGCCTCAATGGCAAGGGCGACAAGACCGGTGCTGTGGATCAGTTGATCGAAATATTCCGCAAGGATCGCGAGTGGAACGAGGACGGCGCCCGCAAGCAGCTGCTGCAGTTTTTCGAGGCCTGGGGCCCCAAGGAACCGGCGACGAACTACGGCCGGCGCAAGCTTTCCGCCGCGCTGTTTTCTTGACCTGCCAGATTTTGGCTCCACATAAAGGGTTAGGGTTCGGACCCTAGTTCGGCTCGGGTATTCGGGCTGAACGGCCAACAGAAGGACAGGTGAATGCAGGCGGGCAATGCAATCTACGAAATGATAGCGGACTTGC
This sequence comes from Roseibium sp., assembly GCA_050294735.1. Taxonomy (GTDB): domain Bacteria; phylum Pseudomonadota; class Alphaproteobacteria; order Rhizobiales; family Stappiaceae; genus Roseibium. The sequence goes on from JBNKOQ010000042.1 coordinate 4,837, forward strand.
CTCCGACGCTGCCCCTGTTTCCGCTGTCCGGGGCTTTGCTGCTGCCGCGGACGCAGTTGCCGCTGAATATCTTCGAGCCGCGTTATATCGACATGGTTGATGCGGCTCTTGCGGGCAATCGTTTGATTGGAATGATTCAGCCTGCGCCTGACCGGATCCAGGACGATCCGGACAACCCGATTCTTTCGAGTGTTGGCTGTGTCGGCCGCCTGACCGGTTTTCAGGAATCGGGAGATGGCCGCTATGCGATCACACTGCAGGGTATTATGCGTTTTGCGGTCGGGCGTGAGGTCGACACCATCACCTCGTTCCGCCAATTCGAATGCGACTATGCGGCCTTCGCACATGATCTTCAGTCGGGTCTCGGCGAAGAAGAGGTTGACCGGCTCGGATTGCTCAAGGCATTGAGGGACTATCTCGATGCAAACAACCTTGAAGCGGATTGGCAAAGTGTCTCCGAAGCGGAGACGGAAGTGCTGGTCAATGCGCTTTGCATGATGTGTCCTTATGGGCCGCAAGAAAAGCAAGCGCTTCTCGAGGCCCGGGATCTGAGGATGCGAGCAGACACTTTGATCGCCATTACCGAAATGGATCTGGCCAAGGGTCAAAGCGGCGGTGACGGCGGAACAACCCTGCAATAACGGAGTTAATCGGTATGGCCGATAAAGACACCCCCCAAGCGGCTGACCGCCAGGTGGATCGTAAACTGCTGGAGCTCTTGGTCTGTCCCGTGACCAAGACGACGCTGGAATATGACGCCGAGCGCCAGGAGTTGATTTCCAGAGCGGCGAAACTGGCCTATCCGATCCGCAACGGCATTCCGATCATGCTTGTCGAAGAGGCCCGGCAGCTAGAAGGCTGAGGCCGGACAGCTTTCAGAGTGAAACAAGCGCCGCGAGGCGGTCGGCCACTTCGGCTGGATCGCCTTCAAGACGCAGTGTTTTCAACCGGGCGGTTGAGCCGCTTTCCAGAGTGATTGCCGATTTCGGCAGTTTCAGGCTTTTGGCCAGAAGTTTGATCAGGGCCGAATTGGCGGCGCCTTTTTCAGGCACCGCGCGGACGCGCGCTTTCAGCACAATCCGGCCGTCGGAAAGCGCTTCGGCTCCGTCCAGACCATCGCGTGACGCCTTTGGCGTCAAACGGACGGTCAACAGCACAGCGCCTTTGCGGACAGTCCAGAAATCCGCCTTTTCCGACATCGCCCCGGACGTCACCTTGTCATCAAGGTACGTTGAAATAGATGTACTTGATGATGATGTTCTGGATCAGGAAAATGCCCAGAAGCAGCGCGATCGGCGAAAGATCAATACCGCCAAGATTGGGCATGACGCGGCGGATTGGCCTGAGTGCCGGTTCGGTCAGATTGTACAATGTCTGGCCGATGGTCGCGATGACCTGATTGCTGGAGTTGACGATGTTGAAGGCATAGAGCCATGAGAAAATGGCGCTGGCGATGATCACATAAGTGTAGAGTCTGAGTACCAGTAGAACAACGTCGAGGATAGCTTGCATCAGGAATCGTCCGTGGCCTGTCGGTGGTGTCAATTGTATGTCATGTAGCTTTCCCGGCGGCCAATCGCAAGGCAGAGCTTTTCCCGGGACGGTATCATGGTGAATTTTGATGCGGTTTCATGTGCTTGCCCCGCCAGTGCCAAAATGCCACAGACCGCGTGAAAGGTTGAATCGGAAGGCCTTTTTTACAGATTGCGTGATATGGTGACGGCAATTCGGAAATCTGAAATGTGGGCTCTTTTATGACTTCAGTATTCAAACGTCTTGGCCTGTTGCTTTGTGCAGGCGTTGCGGCGACCGGTGTCTCAGCTCAGGAGCAGACTTCAGGCGCGGCGACCGGACAGCGCCAGTTTGAAATAGACCTGGGCGTCGGAGCTATCGTGAAGCCGCGGTTCGCATCCTCCGAGTCTTACCTGCTTGCTCCCTTTCCCATTGTTTCCGTTGGCCGATTTTATGTTCCGGGCCTTGGGCAAGTGGTCGACGGGCGGCGCAAGTCGGGCCTTTTCTTCTACCCGTCCTTCGGCTTTGTTGGTGAGCGCAGCGCCAAAGATGCGAAGGATCTGACTGGCACAAAAGATGTCGACTGGGCGTTGGAGCTGGGTCTTGGGGCTGGTTACCGGACGGAGTACTTCCGGGTGTTTGCCGAGTTGCGCCAGGGAATCAACGGCCACACGGGCCAAGTCGGTCAGCTGGGATTCGACGGGATATTTTACCCCACCGAACGCCTCGAGCTGAGCGTCGGGCCGCGGGCTGCTTTCGCGTCCAACGAGTATATGGACACTTACTTCAGCGTCAGCTCCGCGGAAGCCGCGGCAAGCGGTGGCAAGCTGTCTGCTTATAATGCCGGGACAGGCTTTAAATCGGTCGGTCTGGCGGCACGTGCCAGCTACGATTGGACCGACAAGACGCGGCTTCATCTGCAGGCGGGATATGATCGGCTGGTTGGCGACGCGGCGGACAGCCCAATCACCGCGCAGGGATCGAAAGACCAGTTCAGCGTCGGTATGGGTGTATCCTACAAGTTCTCGTTCGATCTCTTCAACTAGAGCGCTCTAGGGCATTTCCCGTTTCGTCCGGACCACTTTTGAGTCTGTCCTAATGGGAAAACCGTTTTGTTCTGCCCAAACTTGGTTCAGGAAGAACGCTGTATCTGCCTGAGGATTTTGAAAGCGCGCCCGATCGGCGCGCTTTTCCATTTCCGGCTCCTGGTCAGGAGCAGGGTTCCAGAGTGATACCATAGGGCAGGCGCGTCTTGGCATCCCCGCATGCCCCGAGAATCCTGTCCGCAGACAGCCCTGTGACACCGGACAGATCGGCTCCGGGGAGCCTGGTATGGCGAAGCAGTGCGTCAGACAAATCTGTATTCTTGAGATTGGCGTCTGTCAGATCCGCACTGGATAGCCGGACGCCAGTCAGGTCAGCGCCTTCGAAGTTTGCGCCTTTGGCAACCGCCCGGTCGAGATCGGCATGTTTCAGCCGGGCATTGGAAAAGTCGGTCCCTGTGAGGTTGCTGCGCTCCAGATCGACCTGATCCATCTTGGCTCCGCGGAATATGGCCTTGGCAGCCGTCGCGCGTATCAAGCTTGAATCGCGCATGTCGGCGCCGGTCAAGTTGGCCCCGGACAACTCGGTCTGGTTCAGATCCGTATTGCGCAGATCGGCTCCCGCCAGCATGGCGCCTGTCAAAGTCGCCTTTTCCAGGTCGGCCCCGCGCATGGATGCATCGGTGAAGTCGCCGTTCCGCAGATCTGCCCGTTCGAGCTCCGTACGCCGAAGGTCGGCCTGTTTGAAGTTTACGTCCGGAAGGGAAACCTGTTTCATGTCCGCTTCGCGAAGAATTGTCTCGCTGAAGTCCGCACCGGTAATCTTCAAGCCGCGCAGTTCACGGAGCCGCAGGTCACACTCACTGCAGCCCTTGCCGGCAACAATGTCTTCCATGCTCTGCGCTGCAAGGGGCGTTGACAGAAGCAGGGCGGCAAGGATGGGGCTGAAGATATAGGCGGCTGCGCGGCGGTGTAACGTGGGCTGCATGAACTGGTCCTCGTCGGTGTCGATATCAGATACGTAGGAAGCCGATATCTTCTTATGAAGGCACTCTATGTCAGAAAGCCGAATATGCTTAGCCATTCCAAACAATTCTGCTTGATGGTTTTATCGATGACTGCATGCTAGATTTTTTCCGACAAGAGGGGAATTTCCAATGCGTATTATATTAAGCCTGCTTTTCAGTGGGTTTTTTGGCTTACTGGTTTCATTATCTTCGCCTGTTGAAGCGGCATCCATCGTGGCGAAGATTGATTTGTCCGACCAGCGCATGCGAGTCTATATCAACGGCTTTCCGCGTCATTCCTGGCCGGTTTCGACCGCGCGGAGTGGTTACAGAACACCTGTCGGAACCTTTCACCCCGGCCGGATGCACAAGCGCTATTTTTCAAAGAAATATCACAATTCCCCGATGCCATATTCCGTCTTCTTTTATCACGGCTATGCCATTCACGGAACGAATGCGGTCAAGAAGCTCGGCCACCCGGCATCCCACGGCTGCGTCCGGCTGCACCCAGAAAACGCCAAAAGGCTGTTTTCCCTCATTGCCAAAAACGGCAAGGAGAACGCCAAAATCGTGATCACCCGCTGAACAGCGGGTCCGGAACGCTTGTGGGGAAGGGTTGGAGGGAAGAAACAGGCGGGGTCGCAGTTGCCCGTTCCTTCCATCCACTATCGCTGACGACGCACAACCTGACAATCAGCATGCCAAACCTATCGCAAAAGGCTTGCCAGTTTGTTTCCGCATGCGTTTTTCGTAGATGTAGTGTTTGATGAAGTCAGTCTGTCAGTATGTTGATATCATTCATATTTTAATAACCATCACTGCGTCGCAAATTGCAAGGCGCGCTGCGAATGGGGACTTAACTCGTGTTAAGGAAACCCGCGCCGGATTCAGTTGACTTCCTTTTGCAAGTCGATGCTAGACCGATGTCCGATGTCGGCAAAATGTTTGTCGGCCCAGTCCGCTGCGGCTTGCCTGCCGATGGATTTCAGTTCGGTCAGGAATGCCCATTCCGCGTTGACCTTTGAGGATGCCTGAAGCGGTTTCAGATCCTCGCCGGTAATGCGATGGATATGAACTTTCATATAATCACTGTCCGGCAACTTGCCTTCCTCGATCAGGCGGCCGACAAAATCGATCGCGCGGAGCTCCCGCAGCAGCGTCGAGTTGAAAGTGATCTCGTTCAGGCGGTTTAGAATTTCCCTGGCGGTTTTCGGCGTCTCCCGACGTTCCACCGGGTTGATCTGAATGAGGACCACATCCTGCGTCCCGGTTTCGTAGAACAGCGGGTAGAGGGGCGGGTTGCCCATGTAGCCGCCATCCCAAAAAGGCTCGCCATCAATTTCCACTGCCTGGAAGAGATGTGGCAGGCAGGCTGATGCCATGACAGCATCCAGGGTGACATCCTGCTTGTTGAAGACGCGGATCTTGCCGGTATGAACATTGGTCGCGGCGATAAACAGCTTGAGTTTGGAGCAGTTGTGAACCCGGTCGAAATCGACGACCCGGTCAACCACGTCGCGCAGCGGATTGATGTTCAGGGGGTTGAACTCGTAGGGCGAGGCGAAGCGGGAGATCAGATCGAAGGCGAGATAACTCGGCGAGAAATCAAGGCTCCATTGGCCGATAGCGATATCTATCGGGGAGCGTTTGATGGGGCTGAGAAATGCCTGCTGGCTGACTTCCCACCAGAATTGCTCGAGTTTTTCGCGGGCCCCATCGGCTCCGCCTTCCTGGAAACCGCTTGCAAGGACAACCGCATTCATTGCTCCGGCGGACGTGCCCGTCATGCCGTCAATAAGAAAGCGGTTGTCTTCAAGCATCCAGTCAAGAACGCCCCAGGTAAAGGCGCCATGGGCGCCGCCGCCCTGGAGGGCGAGATTGATCCGCTTGGGTGAGGGCGATGCCATGGCTTTCTCGGGATTTTTGGGGAGGACCTACTGTGCGGTCCAGCCACCGTCGATGGGAAGGAGGGAACCTGTGATCGACGACGCTGCGTCGGAGCACAAGAACACTGCGGTCGCGGCCACTTGCTCAACGGTGACGAATTTTTTAGTCGGTTGAGCGGCCAGGATGACGTCGCGTTTGACTTCTTCCTCGGTAATGCCGCGGCTCTTGGCGGTGTCCGGGATCTGCTTTTCGACCAAAGGAGTCCAGACGTAACCGGGACAGATCGCGTTGACGGTGATGCCTTGCTCGGCGACTTCCAGAGCCACCGTTTTCGTCAGGCCGGCGATGCCATGTTTGGCCGCGACATAGGCCGACTTGTAGGGCGAGGCCACCAGTGCATGGGCGGAGGCTGTGTTGATCACCCGGCCCCAGCCGCGCTTCTTCATGCCCGGCAAAGCGGCACGGATGGCATGGAAAGCAGAGGAAAGATTGATTGCGATGATCGCATCCCACTTGTCGATGGGAAATTCGTCGACGGGAGACACATGCTGTATGCCGGCGTTGTTGACGAGGATATCGACCGAACCGAACTCGTTCTCCGCATTCTCGATCATTGTGGCGATTTCGTCGGGTTTCATCATGTTGGCTGCCGAATAGACACAACGTACGCCGAAATCCTTTTCGATCGCGGCGCGGGTTGCCTCGATTTCATCCGCATCGCCAAGCCCGTTTATGACGATATTGGCGCCCTGCTCAGCGAAGGCGTGGGCGTAAGCAAGGCCGATGCCCGAGGTGGAGCCGGTAATGACTGCGGTTTTGTTCTTGAGCATAAAATGGTGCCTCCCTTGAGGTGGACTGGAAACGGTAAGCGGTTTGAATTGCACTGCAGCATATGTGCGTCCGAAAAGATATCGGACAAGCTCGCTGGGGATTAATTTTTCTTCATGCGGCGCACGGAGGAGAGGGCGCGGGCCGCTTGTGCTCGGGCATGCTGGCGTTTGTTGTCCGCTTGCTCGTAGACGGCTTTCGTCAGACCGAGTTTTTGAGCAAAGCGCTCGCGGATCAGGCCATAGAAGGTCGCGTACAAGCTGGCAAAAACCCAGACGGTCAGAGGCATTGCTCCTATGGGGAACACCGCGGAGCGGATCTGCTCCAGAACAGGACTGCCGGAGGCTATGGCACCGAGGCCCGCCAGCAGGAGATACCAGAGGCCGACCAAACAGATGGCGAGCAGGCTCATGATCAGCGCCGCGAAGGCCATGGGCCAGCCCAGTCCCCGGGTGGCTTGCCAGCTTTCTTTGAGCGTCAAAGGGTCATCGACAGCCGCTGCGGGCAGGATGACCGAAAACTTTTGCACGACCATCAAGGCAATGAAGGATGCTGCAACGAGAAGGAAAAACCCAAGTCCGCCTGTTACCAAGGCCACCAGAGAGGACAGAATGAGCAAAGGGATCAGGGACAGGAACCCGATCAGGCCCAACAGGATCTGATTGACAATAACCCGGAAGGTGCGCCGCGAAATTGTGAGCGGGAAATCCCGCGCGTCGATCAGGATCCGCCGCACATAGGCAACAGCAACCGAAAAACCGATCAGGGTGTTGGCGAGTATCGCCAGGAGCCGCAGGCCGCCTTCGTCAGGTTCGCCAATCGGTTCGGTCATATAAGAGACGGTGGAAAAGCCGGTTCCGGGAGCCAGAGCAGACCCGATGGCGAAGTTCAACGCGGCGAGGAGCAGAAGATACGCCCAGCCGGTGCGAAAGAGCGTACCCATATGCAGGAAGGCCAGGGACAGAGAGCGTTCCAATAATGTGATGAACACTTGAGAGACCTCTCCGTCTGACTGGCTGCTTCCGGCTGATATGGGGGTTCGCTTACCGCTTTTAAGGTCTGATTATCATCTTATTCGGGGATCTGATTGTCCACTCTTTCCATGGCGATCCGGTATGCCGCGGTGATGACGGACACACCCAGAACGGTGATGATGATCTGCAGCAGCAAATTCAGGATCAGAACTTTGAACTGAATCAGGAGGAGGGGAAGGCTGCCTGCGATCAGGGGCAGCAGATACTGCAGTCCTACGCTGATCAAAATGAAGGGCAGTGAAAGAGCGACCATCGCGCCAATCATTTGCCAGCCAAGACCCTTGCCCAGAGCATGTGCCTGCTTGATGCCAATAGGGCGTTCAATGGCTGTGGCCGGCAGCATCAGGTAAAGCCGTATGAAATGGGGGGCAAGGAATATGCCCGTTAGTACAAGCAAGCCGTTCAGAACCATCGGCATGTGCATCAGGCCTGCGACGATCCCGAATATCGTGCTGAGCGGAATGAAGACGGCCAGTATGATGAGGAAGAGCAATATGCTCTTCAGGATGAACCGGATTTCAATGGCGCCGACTTTCAGATGAATAAGGTCCGGGACATCACCGAGCAAGCCGAAGCGATGCCATGCGACCGAAATAGATGCGGAGGAGACGGCGCCGAAAATCGCCGAGATCACGATCAGCAGAAGGTAGTGTGACGTCAGGGCTGCTTCCGGATGGGCGGTAATGTCTGCTGCTCCGCCAAGTGTCATTTGAGTGGCGATGAGGAGAACGAACTGCAGAACAAACCAGGCGCCGCAGGCCTTGAAAACAGTTTCCAGATTCCAGAAAACGAGCGTGAAGGAATCGTTGAGAAGACGTTTGAACACGGATAACCTTTCGAATGAGACTGTATTTAAAAAGAGCGTGTTAGGAGTGCCTACTACCTCAGAGTTGTCTGAATGTCTCGCTGGAGTATCGAAAAAGCGCTTCACCATTGCCCTTTTCCTCAGGGCGCACTAATCAGGCAGGAACAGCTTGCGGTGCGCGGTGGCGGGCCTCATATGCAGGAAAAGGTAGCGAAACGGCATAGTTCCATGATCGACAATTTCGCAAAGCAGTTGCCACGCAGGCGCTCCGTCCCCGTGAAGGTCGGGAATGTCATGGTTGGCGGCGATGCTCCCATCGTTGTTCAGTCGATGACAAACACTGATACGGCGGACGCGGATGCCACGGTGGCACAGGTCGCAGCTCTTGCGCGGGCCGGATCGGAACTGGTGCGCATTACAGTGGACCGGCCAGAGGCCGCTGCCCAGGTCGCGCGCATTCGTGAGCGGCTCGACCGGATCGGCATCGATGTGCCGCTTGTCGGCGACTTTCATTATATCGGCCACAAGCTCCTGAACGATTATCCGGACTGTGCCGAAGCCTTGGACAAATACCGGATCAACCCGGGGAATGTGGGGTTCAAAGCCAAGCGCGACACCCAGTTTTCCCAGATTATCGACATCGCTCAGAAATACGACAAGGCGGTGCGTATCGGTGTTAACTGGGGCTCTCTGGATCAGGAATTGCTGACGAGACTGATGGACGAAAACTCGTCCAGCGACCAACCTGTTTCTGCCGCCGCCGTTATGCGGGAAGCGATCATCCAGTCCGGGCTCCTGTCAGGCGAGCGGGCCGAGGCGCTGGGCATGAGCCGGGACAAGATCATCCTGTCGGCCAAAGTGAGCCAGGTGCAGGATCTGATTGCCGTCTATCGTGAACTGGCCAGTCGTAGCCAGCACGCCCTGCATCTCGGCCTGACCGAAGCGGGCATGGGTTCCAAGGGGATCGTCGCCTCCAGCGCCGCTCTCGCAGTGCTGCTGCAGGAGGGGATAGGCGACACCATCCGCATCTCCCTGACACCGGAGCCGGGTGGAGCACGGACCGAGGAGGTGAGGGTTGCCCAGGAGTTGTTGCAGTCCCTGGGAATTCGCGCCTTTACCCCGATGGTCATCGCCTGTCCCGGTTGTGGCCGCACCACCAGCAGTTATTTCCAGCTACTGGCGAAAGAGGTGCAACATCACCTGAGAGAGAAAATGCTCACCTGGCGCGAGCTCTATCCCGGGGTGGAGAATCTCTCGGTAGCGGTGATGGGCTGCGTAGTCAATGGACCAGGAGAGAGCAAACATGCCAATATCGGCATCAGTCTGCCGGGTACCGGGGAGTCTCCCTCGGCACCGGTCTTCGTGGATGGAGAGAAAGCGGTGACCCTGAAGGGTGAGGACATTGCCGGTCAGTTCATACAGCTGGTCGATGACTATGTGACCGAGGACGTGGCCGCTTGTGGCGATGCAAAGGTGCATTTTGTGACCCATTCCATGGGTGGGATTTTGGCCCGGGCCTGGCTGACCAACC
>JBNKOQ010000043.1:0-14405 GCA_050294735.1 Roseibium sp.
AGTCGACCATTTCCACGCCATCACCGCCGCCTCCAGGTGTCACCAGGATGTAGGGCTCTTCGCCAAACGGGCAGGGCTTCGGCAGATTTTCAGCCCCCTCGGGCAGCTCCCGGCGCAGGTAGCCGGTATAGCGCAGCTTTTCCTCGATGCCGTCGGGCAGGTCGATGCCCTCGACAGGATTGCAAATGCCTTCGGGGCCATAGACCCAGATTTCATCGTAAAGGGTCTGCAGGGCCGGATAGACGTTCTTGCGTTCCCATTCCTCACGCAGAATGTCCGGGTCATCCATAACGTCGCGCAGGCCGAGAACCAGCCTGGTGTCGGTGTCCTTCAGGGCTTCGAGCGTCGGTAAAACCTCGCCGCGCAGGCCAAGCGGCTCCTTGTCCACAATGAATATGTCAGGATTAAAGACCTTGGCCGTATGTTCAATGATGGAAGAGCGAATCGCCAGCGTATGATCGATGTTCAAATGCAGCGAAAGTGGCGTATATTCGCCGTCGCGCAGTTTGATCACACCAGGAATACGAACAAAGTCCACCCGCGAGCGGAACTCGAAGCTTCCGATAATCGGTGAACCGGACAAGATGAGCACGGACAGGTCGTCGAAGGTGCCAACCAATGAATGCGCAATCGCGCGGCACCGCCTCAGATGACCAAGCCCGAAGGAATCATGACTATAAATCAGGATCTTGGGTGAATTGGACCGCATACTTCCCCATTCATTGCACCGATCCGGCTCGCGGAAATGACGCCTGCCCTTGGCAGGCCCGTGGTCGGGTCTTAACTGTAAGTGACCTGATATCACGCCCGCAGGTCAAACATCAGTGGCACATCCCTCTATGAAGGGTAATATACTAAAAATCCGACAGGTGCACGACGTTGCGCCGAGTCAATCTGGACGGGGTTATGGAAAAAAGTTTATTTCGCTTCATTTGGAAGTTCAGCTCCCGGCAACAGATCTTCATTCTTCTGGTCACAATCCTGTCCTATCCCATTAGCTACGTGCTTTTGGAATTGCCCAAACTGATTGTCAATGACGCGGTTCAGGGCGACGGGTTTCCCCGGGCCGTTGTTGGCTTCGAATTCGATCAGGTTTCCTATCTCCTGCTGCTGTGTGTGAGTTTCCTCGGCCTCGTCATTCTGTCGAACGGTCTCAAGCTTTATATCAATGTCTATAAGGGCCGCCTCGGTGAGCGCATGCTCAGGCGTCTGCGGTTCGAACTGTTTCAGCGTGTCCTGCGCTTCCGCCTGCCGCATTTCAGAAAAGTAAGCTCCGGCGAGATCATTCCGATGATCACATCCGAAGTCGAGGACGTCGGCGGGTTCATCGGGGAAGCTTTTGCCTTGCCCGCCTATCAGGGCGGCATGCTGATCGTGCAGCTCGGTTTCATCTTCATGCAGGATCCGCTGCTGGGGCTGGCGGCGATCTCGTCCTACCCGATCCAGGGCTACGTCATTCCGAAGCTTCAGAAGAAGGTCGTGCTTCTGTCGCGCCAGCGGGTGAAGAATGTCCGGCTGATCGCCGACAAGGTTGGCGAGAGTATATCCGGTATTCCGGAGATCCATGCCAATGATGCGGCTGCCTGGCATTCGGCCGACCTGTCCGACCGGCTCTATCAGAACTTCAAGATCCGTTACGAGATTTTCAATCGAAAATACTTCATCAAGTTTCTCAATAACTTCATGAACCAGCTGACGCCGTTCTTCTTCTATCTGATCGGCGGCTATCTGGTCATTGAGGGCAACCTCAGCCTTGGCGCGCTGCTGGCCGTGATTGCCGCTTACAAGGATCTGGCGGGTCCGTGGAAAGAGCTTCTGGCCTATTACCAGATGGTCGCGGACGTCGATGTGAAGTACCAGACCGTGGTGGAGAACTTCGATCCGCCGGACATCTATCCGGTGGAACGCCTCATCTCCGATGAAAATGTGAAGCTGACCGGCGATCTTGAGATGTCCGGGGTAACGTTCTCCGGCGGTGCCGCGGGTCAGGAGGTTACGGATATTACGCTCAAGGTTGCCGAAGGCGGGTCTTGCGCGGTCATCGGTCCGGATGGATCCGGCCGGTCGGAAGTGCTGCAGCTTGCCGCGGGGCTGATCAGTCCCGCATCCGGCAAGGTCAGCATCGGTGGTCAGGATCTGGAGAAACTGAGCGCCTCGACCCTTGGCCGCGAAATTGCCTATGTTGGCGGCGCCGTTCATATCTGGACCGGCACGATCCGCGACAATCTCTTCTATGGCTTGCGGCACCGGCCTCTCGTTGAAGTCCAGCGGGAAGGGGAGACGCTGAGGGATTACAAGCGCCGGCTGGCAGAGGCGGCGGAGACAAAGAATCCCACCTACGATCTTGCCGCCGTATGGGATGACTTTCATGCTGCCGGTGTCAGCAATGAGCAAGAGCTCGACGCACGTGCGCTGGAATTACTGAAAGCTGTCCGGCTGGAGCCGGATATCTACCGCCTTGGCCTGCAGTCACGCTTCGACCCGTCAATGGACGATGACTTTGCCGAACGCATTCTTGCCGTGCGGGCCAAACTCGCCGAACGGATCGCGGCAGACCCGCAAATTGCCGGTCTGGTGGAGCTCTGGGACATCAGCAAGTTCAACGCAAGCGCTAGCCTGGCGGAGAACCTGTTCTTTGCGGTTCCCTCGGACCCGGCCATCACGCTGGACATGGTGCCGGAGTTGCCCGAGGTGCGGGCCTTCCTGCGCGAAACCGGGATCGACGACAAGTTGCAGGCCGTCGGCCTGAAGATTGCGGAAACCATGGTCGAACTGTTCGCCAACGTTAGCGGCGACAGCGGTCTGTTGGGCAATTACTCGTTCATCACCCAGGATGACCTGCCTGAATTCGACAGGATCGTCCGGGTGGCCAAGTCAGAGCAGCAGCGGCCGGGGCTCAGTCAGGCGGACCGGGACAAGCTGATCGCCCTGGCGTTCAAGTTGGTTCCAGCCCGGCACCGTCTCGGCGTTCTGGATGAAAAGATGCGTGACGGCGTGATCTCCGCCCGGGCCAGGTTCCATGAAAAGGTTGTCTCGCGGGGCAACAGCTTTGTCGCTATCGATCCAAAGCTCTATCTGCCGCCGCTGACGATTGAGGACAATCTCCTGTTCGGTCGGCCGCGCGTCGACAGGCGTGATTCCCGGCAGCGGATCGATGCGGTCATCCGGACCATTGTCGAGGAGACGGGCCTGCGTGAGCCCATTGTTTTCGCCGGTTTCGACTACCATGTTGGAGTCTCGGGTTCGCGACTCTCGGCAGGTCAGCGCCGTCGGGTCGCCCTTGTGCGCGGGCTTTTGAAAAACGCCAGACTGACGATCCTTGATGATATCGGAACCGGTCTTGGCGAAGACGACAAGGCTCTGCGGGCGACCTTGCTGGAAATACTGAAAGACAGGACTTTCTTGTTTGGGGCTCCGAACGCAGCGTCCGCAGCCGATTTTTCTCAAAAGATTGTCCTTGAGCAAGGACGGATTGGCGGGGAGCGCGATGAGGATGCTTGAGCCTCGGCGTACAAGGTGCTTTTCTGCAGGCAGCGTGTCCGGATTTGTCAATCGGGACAGGGCCGCCAGAACCGGCGAAGGAGTTGAGTGTGTCATTGGAATCTGAAGTCGAGGCCTTGAGGAAGATTCCCCTGTTCCGCGGGATCGATGAAACCAAGCTTCGGTTGCTTGCCTTTATCTCGGATCGCATGGAATTCAAAACAGGCGAACGCTTGTGCACTCAAGGGGAAGAAGGCGACAGCGCCTTCATCATTTTGCAGGGCGCTGCGGATGTCCTTGTCGATACTCCGGACGGGGAAAAGACTGTTGCCCAGGTCAAGGAGAATTCGATCGTTGGTGAGATCGCGATTTTGTGTGATGTTCCCAGGACGGCGACTCTGATCGCAGCGAGCGACATGGATATACTGACCATTTCGAAGGATGACTTTCTGAAGATGCTCAAGGAGTTCCCGGAAATGTCTCTGGAGGTTATGCGGACACTGGCGTTGCGCCTCGAGCGGACGACACGTGATCTGGCTGCGGCCCAGTCAGGCGCGGCGGCATAGGGAGAGACGGATTGGCGACAGAATTTTCGCTTCGCTGCTGGGGGGCACGTGGCTCGACACCGACACCGGGTGCAAGCACCTTGCGCTATGGCGGTGAAACGACCTGTTTCGAACTCCGTGCAGGCGGCGCGCTGATCCTTGTAGACTGCGGTTCGGGGGCCCGGAACCTTGGTATGAATCTTTGCCAGGCAACCCCCCGCGAATTTGATCTCCTCTTTACACATACCCATCTGGATCACATCTGCGGACTGCCGTTCTTCAAACCGGCTTACGATGACCGGTTCAAGGTGACAGCCTGGGCGGGGCATTTTCAGGACGGGATTTGCCTGTCGGATATTGTCAGCAGGATCATGTCACCGCCAATCTTCCCCGTTGCGGCAAAAACCCTGAAGGCGGTGGAGTTCAAGACCTTCACCGCAGGGGAATGCCTCCAGCGCGCAGACGACCTGAAGATCTGCACGGTCCGGCTCAACCATCCGGGCGGGGCTTGCGGATACCGCTTCGATCTTGGCGGCAAGTCGATTGCGATCATCACGGATCATGAGCACGGCGACCCTGAAATCGATGCCAACGTCAGGACCTTCGTCGAGGGGGCCGATATCATGATTTATGATGCCATGTTCACCGGCGAGGAGTATGAGGCCTACAAGGGGTGGGGGCATTCCACCTGGGAAAAGGCCGTCGAACTGGCGACCCAGGCAAACGTCAAGACGCCGGTCCTGTTTCATCACGATCCGCGCCGGTCCGATGATGAGCTGGATGTCATCGGCATTGCCGCCAAAGCTGTTCATCCCGGAACACTCGTCGCCAAAGAGGGAATGCTGCTGGTGCCGTAAGGCAGCGGCGGAGGTAAGGGCCTTCACGAAGCCATCACAAGTCCGGAATGCCTCTTGCAGCCGGGCCGTTCCGGCCCAACTGGGAAGAGTGTCACTTTGCAGGCCGCTGGGTTTCTCCGGTTCCGGACCGGATGTGACAACTGGCAGGGCGACGGAAGTGAGGACTGAATGGCACGACTGGTAGATACATTCTGCTATATCCTGAGAGGAGGGCCGCCGGAAAGTGGTTTGCCGGAGCGGGTGCGGGCCGAAATCCATCAGCGTGAAATTGCCTCCGAACGGTTGATCGGCTGGGTGCAGCTGGCGATTGTGCTGTTCTTCACCAGCCTTTATGCGATTGCCCCGAAGGCTGAAGGCAGCAGCGGCTTCAATTTCGTGCCTCTGGCGCTGGGCGGATACTTCCTGTTCACCGTCACCCGGCTGACCTTGTCCTACCGGTTCGAGCTACCGAAATGGTACTTGCTGACCTCAATCGTCGTCGATATGGCGCTGCTGGTCGGGCTGATTTTTTCCTTTCACATCCAGTATGGCCAGCATCCAACCTTCTACCTGAAGGCGCCGACGCTGATGTATGTCTTTATCTTTATCGCCCTGCGTGCCTTGAGGTTCGATCCGCGCTTTGTCCTGACCACGGGGCTGGTGGCTGTTGCCGGCTGGCTGGGGCTGGTCGCCTATGCGGTGCTGGCCGATATGGACAAGATGAGGGTCACCCGTAATTACGTCGAGTATCTCACCAGCAACACGATTCTGATCGGCGCGGAACTGGACAAGACGATGGTGATCCTGACGGTCACAATCGTTCTGAGTGCCGCTCTCTACCGGGGGCGTGTCATGCTGTTCGAAGCGATCAGGGAGCAGGCGGCGGCCAAAGACCTACGCCGGTTTTTCGCACCTGAAGTCGCCGCTTCCATCACGGGCGCGCAGGCGGCGCTGATGGCAGGCGAAGGCACCATGCGCGACGCGGCGATCCTTTATATCGACATCCGTTCTTTCACCTCGACGGCCGGAACCATGCCGCCGGAAGCTGTGATGTCTGTGTTGTCGGTCTATCAGGGGTTGGCCCTCAAGGTGATCAAGGAAGAAGGCGGCCGCATCGACAAGTTCCTCGGGGACGGCATTCTGGCGACGTTTGGCGCGGTTGTGCCCTCGAAAACCTATGCCGCGGATGCCCTGCGCGCGGCGCGGCGTCTGGCTGCGGAAATGGCGGACGGGCAGGCGCTCTTCGCCACGGCAGGCTGGCCCGGACAGCTCCGGGTCGGCACAGCAGTTGCGGCTGGTTCGGTCATGGTTGGCACCGTTGGCGCTTCAGACAGGCTGGAGTTCACAGTGATCGGCGATGCGGTCAACCGTGCCGCCAAATTGGAAGACGCCAACAAGCAGGAAAAAACTGCAGCGATCACCGACGGCAAGACCCTGGCCCTCGCTTTGCAGCAAGGCTATGCCGGTCCTCAGCCGGAGATGAGGACCGCCCGTTCGGTCGCCGGCCTTGCGGTCCCTGTGGACCTCGCAATCCTCTCCTGATTCATCATCGTTTCTGTCGTCCTATTGACCAAAACGTCAATTGGGGTCATGTTTGATGAATTATTGACGTATTAGTCAATCAAATTATCAAAGTCATTATAAAACAATGACTTATACTTTTGATTGAGTCGGAGGTTAAATGCAATTAGATCAATCCATCGCAGCCGTAGTGACCGGCGGTGCTTCGGGCCTGGGAGCGGCCACAGCACGGATGCTGGCAGGCGAAGGCGTGAAAGTGGCGCTGTTCGACCGGGATAGCGGACAGGGGCAGGCCGTGGCCACGGAGATTGGCGGCCTTTTTGTCGAGGTGGATGTTACTGATCAGGCGAGCGTCGAGGCTGGTTTTTCCGCCGCCCGCGCGGCTCATGGACCAGAGCGGATTTTGGTCAATTGCGCTGGAATTGCTCCAGTTGCAAAGACCACGTCGCGCGGTGAACCGCATCCGATGGATATGTTCGAAAAGGTCATCGCGGTCAATCTTGCCGGTTCCTTCCGCTGCATTTCGCTGGCTGCCACCTCCATGGTCGAACAAGAGCCGCTGAATGCGGATGGCGCACGCGGGGTTATCGTCTCGACTGCCTCTGTCGCGGCGTTCGATGGTCAGGTCGGACAGGTTGCCTATGCAGCGTCGAAAGCTGGTATCGCAGGCATGACGCTGCCAATCGCGCGGGACCTTGCCAAATCCGGCATTCGCGTGATGACCATCGCACCGGGCATCTTCGAAACCCCGATGCTGCTTGGCCTCTCTCAGGAGGTGCAGGACAGCCTCGGTCAGCAGGTGCCGTTCCCCTCGCGGCTTGGCCGGGCGGCGGAATACGCCCAACTGGTCAAGTCGATCTGTGAGAATGACATGCTGAATGGCGAAACCATTCGTCTCGACGGCGCGATCCGCATGGCTCCGCGGTAAACCGGCAGGTCCAACATATTCGCTGGGAGGGGCCTCTGCCCCTTCCGGCTTCCAATGCCTCCGCTATGCTCTTACCGGTTTATTTTCCATATCCTTCGACGTAACGTTGCGGAATGATCCGGGATGTTTTTATCCTGATTTACTGATCATCAGTTGACACTGGTATTTGGGGGGATAATGGCGGACACGGTTTCAGCGGGAGCGGCAGGGGCATTGCATGCGCTGGGGCCGCATCATCTGCCTGCCTTTATTCCCGGAGCAGATGGCAGCGACTGGCTGATGACGGTTGTTCTCTGGTTTTTGATCGTTATGGCGGTCGTCGGGGGGACGCTCTATCTCAGCCTCCATTCGCTTCCCGAACGCCTTGCCCATGGTAAGGATGCAGCTCACTTCGAGCTGGTGGCCGTGCTGGGACTGCTGGCGCTCTTTACCCATAACAACATCTTCTGGGTTGCTGCCCTTATTCTGGCGTTTCTCCGCTTGCCGGATTTTGAAACGCCGCTTGTCTCGATCGCCAGTTCTTTGAAACGCCTGGGGAGCACGGCTGCGGTCGAGCCCGAACAGGGAGAAACCGAACAGGGAGAAACTGGATTCGCAGCTCCAGGCCAGGATGCCTCGGTCAACATGGTCAGCGCTGAAACACAGGCGCTTCCCGGTGATGCCGGTGGCGGCAAGCGGCATCACGCGGAAGAGGGGAGCTAGGTCATGTTCGAGCTTTTCTTCTGTTCACTGTTCACCCTGCTGCCTGATTATCTTTTCCGGCGTTATGGTCAGGGTAAGCGGATCGGCAGAGAGATCACGATCTATTCCGTCTGGTACGAGCTGCGCTATGGCATCGTGACTTGCGCGATGCTGACCGTGATGCTGATCACCCTGATTTTCTATTTTCATCCCTCGACCCAGCACACCACTTTGATCTTCCGGACTGTGCCGATCCTGCCCGAGACTTCCGGGCGGATTGTCGAGGTCTATGTGAACAATGAGCTGGAAGCTCAGGTGAAAGCCGGGGATCCGATCATCAAGCTTGATGGCAGCGAGCAGGAGGCGGCGATCAACTCCGCCAAACTGCAAATCAGTGAAATAGACGCCGAGATCGCGCTTGCGCAGGGCGAACTCAAGGTCGCGGAAGGGCAGGTCAGCCAGGGCGAGGCGGCGCTCAAACAGGCGGTCGACGAGCTGGAAACGAAACTTGAGCTGCAGCAGCGCAACGCGGATGTGGTCACACCACGGCAAGTCGAAAAGCTGCAGAATGCGGTCGACAGCCGGGAAGGGGCGCTGGCCGCTCTCCGTGCGCAGCAGGAATTGATCGAGACCAAGATCAACACGTCTTTGCCCGCGCGGAAAAGCACAGCCGAGGCCAGGTTGAAGGAAGCGGAGATCGATCTCGCGAAAAAAACAGTCTATGCCGGTGTCGACGGCACCATCAGCCAATTCACCATGCGCAAGGGTGACATCGTCAATCCTTTGATGCGGCCCGGAGGTATTTTGATCCCGACCGATGTTGGCGCCGGACGCATGATTGCCGGCTTTGGGCAAATAGAGGCGCAGGTTCTGAAAGTTGGTATGGTGGGCGAGATCACCTGCCCATCGCTGCCTTTCAAGGTTATCCCGGTCGTTGTGACGGAAATACAGGCCTATCTGGCCTCTGGTCAGGTCAGTGCATCGGACCGGCTCGTCGATGTGGCACGCGAGGCCCCTCAGGGGACGATCACGACTTTGCTTGAACCGCTCTATGAGGGTGGCTTTGACAAGTTGCCGGGCGGCGCAAGATGCCTGGCGAACGTCTACACCAGCAATCATGACCGGCTGACAAGCGGCGAACCCATTGGAACGGGTGAATTCCTGTTCCTTCATGTCATCGATACGGTTGGCCTGGTTCACGCCATCCTGTTGCGTGTGCAAGCCTTGCTGCTGCCTTTGCAAACACTCGTTTTGACTGGCCACTAATAGGGCCTGCTGGCGGGCAGAGGACCGGTTCGGGCGCGGCGGGACTGTGAAACCGGCGCGCCCGAACGGGATGTCAGCTGTAGCTGATCACTTCGAACTCGATGCCATCGTCGCCGTCGAAGTAGAACCGTTCCCCGGGCTCATAGTCTGCATGGCTATGAGGGGCATATCCCATCTCCCTAACCCGCTCTTCCGCTGCTTTCAGATCGTCGACCACAACTCCGACATGGTTCAGCCCGCCACGTGTTTCGTAGCTGATCTCGCCTGAGGTCTGGGGCGTGCCGACGGAATAAACTGCGACATAGGACGAGTCGTTGCCGACATGAACCGTCCAGCCATTGTCCTTGGCTTTCCCTTGCCAGCGGATATGCCAGCCGAACAGTTTCTCAAGATTTTCCGCGGTTTTGACCGGGTCTGAAACGGTGATGTTGACGTGTTCCAAGAATGCGGTGGCCATGAGCCGTCCTCCTGTTTGACTTGAAGAGGCTCGTAACCTAATTCCCAAACCTAAGTTGAGGTCAAGGTGTTTGGAGAAGAAAAAATGCAGGCCAGGAAGGGCGCTGATTTATTGTCGATCGGGGATCTGGCAGACCGCACCGGCCTGTCGGTTTCCGCGATCCGGTTTTATGAAACCAAGGGGCTTGTGACACCTGCGCGCAACGCGGGCGGTCAGCGCCGGTTTCTGCGCTCCGACATCCGGCGCTTGTCCTTCGTGCTGATCGCGCAGGAGCTCGGCTTCACGATAGCGGAGATCTCGGAATACCTGAAAGGTCTGCCTGATGGCAGGTCTCCGACGAAGGCGGACTGGACGCGCATCAGCAAAACGTTCAGGCACAGTCTGGACCGCAAGATTGAAACGCTCACGCGGCTGCGGGACCGCCTTGACGGCTGTATTGGCTGCGGGTGCCTGTCGCTCGAAAGCTGCGCCCTCTACAATCCGGAAGATCGTGCGGGGCGCAGCGGCACAGGCCCCCGCTTTGTCGTCGGCCCATCGCCCGGCGAGCCGGAATAGGGCTACCGCTCTACTTTTGCGGGGCCTGGAAAAGGCCCCAGGACAGACCGCTCTTCCGGGATGCGGAAAACAGGACCGTGATCGCCACAGCAAGCAGCAGGCTTTCTGCTGTCGGCATGGCCAGCCAGATGCCTTGCTCGCCAACCGCGTGCGCCAGAATCACAATCAGCGGCATCGCGAAAAGGTAGGGCTTGGGCAGACTGAGCAGCGCGGCCCGCACGGCATTGCCAGTCGCCTGGAAGTAGCCGGCGATCATCAAGAGCGGCCCGGTGACGACATAGAGCGCAACCATGACCGGCATGATCCTGGCGACCTCATCAGCAACGCCTTCATCCGTCACGAAGACCAGGCCGATTGATCTGGCTTTTATCGTCAGGACAATCTGGGCGGTGAGGCAATAGACAAAGGCCGCTGCGATGCCGAGCCGCAAGCTGTCATCCGAGCGTTGCCGTAGGCCTGCGCCGAAATTGTTGCCGGCAATGGACTGCATGGCGAGGCTCAGGCCGAGAAGAGGCAGGAAGACAAAGGTCATGATACGGGTGATGATGCCATAGGCCGTGACCGTGATCGTATAACTTTCGCCGCCAACAAGTTGCAGCATTGCGATAACGGTTGCCGAAACCAGACCAATTCCGATGAAGCTTAGGCTCTGTGGCGCGCCGAGTGCCAGAATGCGGGTCCAGCCGGCAAACGGATTGTAGCGGAAGAGCGCCGTCGGCCTGAGCTCTGTTCGTCCGTAAAACCGGAAGACGACAAGAGTAAACAGCGCAAGGCCCTGGGCCACCACCGTGCCATAGGCGGATCCCGCCACGCCCAGTTTCATTTCGGCGATCAGGATATAGTTGAAGGCGATATTGGCCAGAGACACCCCGAGGCTGATGAGGGCCATCAGACCGGTTCTCCCTTCGCTGCGCAGGGCGTCCGAATTGACCGACATAATGAACATTAGCGGTGAAAACAAAACGGTGATGCCGAGATAGGTGTGGGCCATTTCCGCCAGGACCGGGGAGCCGTTGGCAGCAGCAAGGGTCAACGCGTGCCCGAAGATCAGAAACAGGCCAATCAGGCTACAGCTGATCGTCAGCGCAAGTGCATGGGCCGAGGTGAAAACCGCCCGGGCATGATCAAACCTTGCGGCGCCGATGTGGCGGGCCAAAAGACTCGACAAGCCGCTTGATACAAGGGTCGACAGGGCAACCATGAGAATGAAGGCCGGAAACATCAGGGTCACGGCCCCGACGGCTTCCGGGCCTGTAAAGAGCCCGAGAAAAACAGCATCCACCACGGTGAGCATACCGCTCATGCTCATCACGAAGATGATCGGCAGGGCTGTTTTTATGTAGGTCGGGACAAGCGGTCCGTGGAGATAGGTATTCTGGCTGAGGTCTTTCGATGACATTGCGGTCTCCGGCAAGCTGCGCGTCGCTTTTTGGAATGGGGCTCGCATTGCCACCCGTGCAACATGCATCGCGGGTGAGGAGAAATGTCAGAATGAAGCCAGGCTTTACCAGGACTGTGAAGTCTGCGAGCGGCTGGTGCCGTGGAACCGCAGACAGTCATAGATAGCCTCCAAAGCTCTGTCAATTCTGGGGAGCAGTCCCTGGCGCGAAGCTCGGCGATGGAGCTTGCCGCATCATTCGGCTAGGCTGCGCGGAGGCCTTGCTGGCCATTGGGAGAACTTCAATGATCCGTTTTCGTTCAGCCGCCCTGGGTATGGTGTCGGTGCTGCTCTTGTCCGCTCAGGCCACCGCTGCCGACAAGTCCATCACACCGACGTCCAAACCGGTAACTGAAACAAAGCAGGGTACTGCTGAAAGCCTGCCCTACAAGAAGGTTCTTGAGGTTTTCACCGGCGACAGGACCGTCGCTGGTGAAGAGGTCAAATTTCCGCAGGACAATCCGGGCATCAAATCCCTGATCGTGACCATGGAACCGGGCGAGAAAACCGCCTGGCATCAGCACCACACACCGCTTTATGCATTCATTCTGGAAGGCGAGATCACCGTGACTTACGAGGGGTTGGGACCCCGGGTCTACAAACAGGGCGATGGCTTTCTGGAGGCCATGCATGTCACCCACCAGGGTGAAAACACAGGCAGCGGCCCGGCCCGGATACTGGCGACTTTCCTCACCGGCGATGGCGGCAAACCGACCGTGAGCGAACCGGCACCGAAGTAACCGGGAGCAGGCGCGGCCTTTCCGTGACCGCGCCCGAACCGCTTTACATGTCGGGCGGGAACGGCGGCGGCGTTCCGGGCGTGTTGCTGCAATCGGCAGTGCCGCCGAAGCAGCCGTATTTCTCACCTTGCAGGGAAGGAACATAGTTCACGCCTGCGCCAGGAGCCGGTTCCGGTGTATGAGGCACAGTCAGCTTGAACTTGGCCTTTTCTTCAAAGATCACGACAAAGTCGGATCCGCCGAATGCGAAGTTGGCGAATTCCCAGCCCTTCTCGGCTTTCGCGCCTTCCTTGACCCAGTCGCGTGGAACAATCGCGCTGACCTGAGCCATGCCCATGGGGGAGATGACCACCACGCCATGGTCTTTGGTCTCGATGCCAATCACCATACGGGTCTGCCCGAATTGCCAGTCGGCGGTATCGCGCGGGTCGTAATAGGCGACATCGCCCGGCTTCGCGGCGGCTTTCCAGCCCGACTTCATCCTCACGCCCGCCTGAAGATGCTTCATGTAGATCAGCTTGCCGGCGACCGGCACATGCAGGCGGTGATAGTTGTTGACGTTCAGGAATTGATGGGTCCAGGTGCCGCCGTCGAACAGGGCCGGGTCAAGCGAGCCGAATTCAGCCAGAACCGTTTCGTCCGGTCCACCGGCAATAAATTCATGCACATCGCTGTAGAGCTTGCCCTTGATCAGCTGACCAGCTTGGCTCAATCCGTCGTAAGTGGTGATCAGCTTTCCATCGTCGCTGATCGCCCACCAGCCGGCAGAATTGGAATCGCCGATTGAGACAACGGTCCGCGGATCGTCATAGCCCTGCACCGGCCGCGATCCGTTGGGGAAGGTGGCAGAGCACAATTCACGGGTGAAGAAAGCTTGAAATGTGCCGTAGCCGCCTTCAGGCGGGCAGTACCATGCGCCGAAATTCGGATCGGATGTGAAGTCGGGCACATAGGCGGCCGAGGGCGGCGTTTCGAGATAGGCACCCCATTCTTCGGCGATCTGCCGCATCCAGTCGGAGAACGCCTGGTTCTTGAACTGGATTTGACCGCGCGGATCGGAGGTGAGTTGCCGGTCGACGAGGAAATAGCTGTAGGCCAGCAGGTCGAGAATGTTCCAGTTGCAGTAATTCGCGCCGTCCATGCCAACGCGGATGCGGCCGTTGAACACGCCCGTCTTGATGTTCTGCGGATTATAGGTCACCAGGGCGTCGACGAAGTCGTAATAGGTGTTCAAATCCTTGACCGGATTGGTGGCGGGATCATGGTTGATCACCTGACCGGCGGCAATGGACTGAGTCAAATCGTACTTCAGGTTGGTGTCCGAGTTGACCAACTCAATAAGCTGTTCGGTCGCGGGCTGCCGTCCCGGCTTTGGGCAGTCGCCGGCCCATGCGGCGGTTCCGCCAGCCACCATGCCTGCCAGAGCCGCAATCACGGCTATCTTGAGCGGGTTCTGTTTCATTCAGTCCTCCAGCGTTAGGCCAATGCCGCCGGCGTTTTGCCAGTCTTCCGGCACGTGACGTGAGCGGCTGCATATGACGATCAACAGACGCGGACAGTCGCTGATATGACCTTACGGCAACTAATGAAGGAATTACAATCTATAATACAATTGTGAGATAGATACACTTAATAGGAGAATGTTGGAAGGGCAGGAGCCGCGCCTGGGGGAGGGCTCCTGCTCTTACGGGAACTTTGGAAGGTCAAGGCACGAGGATGACGCTGCCGGTTGTCTTCCCGGCCTCCAGATCGCGGTGGGCTGCGGCCACGTCCTCAAGCCCGTATTCAGCGCTGGGCTCTGATGCGACGCCGGCAGCCATATGATGTATCACACGATCCGCAGCCTGCCGGTAGCGGGCGGTGTCGGCGGCGTAGAACATCACGCTGGGCCGCGCGAAGGCGACGCAGCGGGGAGCTGCGAGTTCCTGCGCGAGGTTTTCGGGCAAGGGGCCCGTGAT
>JBNKOQ010000044.1:0-14334 GCA_050294735.1 Roseibium sp.
CATAACCACTGGATTTCCGCCGCAAAGCTCGCCATGGCAGACACCAACCTGACCAATGGTGCAAAGTTGCTGGTTCCCTACTCCCTAAGCGGATTGACCGGTATCGGCGCAGGTCTCATGCCATGGTTGCTATGCGCGGGAACGCTTCATCTGCACCACCCCACCTCCATGACCAAGCTGGCCCGGCACGCCAATGCGGTGGATGCCGACTACGTCCTTACGCCTGGACCGCTCGCGCAGATACTCGACAAAAATCTGAGCCGGAAGTCCACGGTCATCGCGTCGGCCTGGAACATCTCGGCTCCCGCACCCACGGCTTTTCAGCCCAGGCACCCCATTGTCGACATGCATATCGCCGACGAATTCGCCCTCGTGTCGCGGAAGCGCACCAATGGATCAAGCGTGGAGCCCGTTCCACTGGGAAAGCATAACGGGTCTAACGGGCGCGAAAGCGGGACAGCCCTTCTGGACATAGCCATCACCCAGCCCGGTGATGACAGCAGTGCTTCAACGCTGCTGGTGAGAGGGGCAGCAGCGCCCGGCACCGGCTGGCGCACAATGGCAGCTGACAAGTGCCTGCGCACGACTGATGACGGATTTCTGGACACTGGCATCGCCGTTCAAACCGTCGACGGTGGCATTGCCGGCTTTGGCATTCCCGGCTTTTATGCCCCCGCGGGGGGCGATCTGGAAGCAATCGATGCGCTTTACCTGTCCTACCCCGGCCTCCAGGATGCCGCAGCCTTCCTCGTGGATGACGATATCATCGGCGCCCGGCTTTATGCAGCCCTGGTGCCGACACCTGGATCGGTACCCGATGCCAAGGCTTTCTTTGCCTATCTGGATGCCGAAGGCGTGGATCTCGCTCAAATTCCCTACCGTGTGCTGATTCTGCAGTCGCTCCCTAGAGCGCAAGATGGCAGTATTGACAGGGACCGTCTGACCTTGCGGACACAACGGTTTTCGGCTCAGGTAGCCTGACACGCCCGGCGCTATTGACGGATTTCGGCATCATATGGACAGTGAATCATCATTTCTCTGGCATGGTTCTGCATGGTTTGCAGGCAGGCAATTGCCTGGTTCTGCCGGAAGCATTCCCGGACTGACAGCGGACATTGATCTGATTTCCGCCTTCAACGCGGATGAGACTTTGCCAGTATCTCTGCCTAGCGCTGTCGTGCTGGATATTCCTGCCATGAACGGGCTTGATGAAGACCCGTCGTTCTGGTCCTGGCTACAGACCGGTATAGAGTCTCAAAAGACCGATTTCCCGGTTGTCTTTTTGTGCGGTTCTGAAACCTGCCTCCCCCAGGACACGCGCCCTCATGCCATTGTCGACCGCGCCATTCCCGACGAGATCCTGTTCAGCCTGATCTGCGATCTGCAAAGAGCGCTCATGCGCTCTGAGGAAGCCCGAACACGCCGGATCAGCTTCGGACGCATCCCAGGATACGGTGCAGCGCCGCATCACCAGGGCAACAGCGGCCTCCTTGTCATCGGCATGGGCGGACGCTTTCTGCAATTACAGGGCGCCAGTCAGCGCAATGTCGAGGTCGTTGGAGCTTTCGACCAGTACATGGGCGAACACTTCCTGGCGCAGAGGGCTTTCGATGCCGTCATTCTGGACGCTGCCTTTGATGAAACTCTTGAGAACCTTCGCCAATTCCGTATGGACCCGCGCTTCGCCTCACTGCCGGTTCTGGCGGTGACGGAGATAGAAGCAGATATCCCCGTCCTCTTCCGGGCAGGCGCAAGCGACGTGCTGCGGCTGCCTGTGGACAGCGAAAATCTGGCCTTGCGCCTCGCGGCTGCCATCAGGGCTGGAAAACGCAGGCGGCTGGCCGACAAGATCCTGGCGGAAAGCCACAAGTGGCTGACGCGGGAGCTCAACACCGGCGGCGTCTCCCAAAATCACTACGACCGTTACCTCTCGACGATCGGCCCCGCTCTGGCCAAACGCGGCCTGGAAATCTGGGAGATGAACCTGTTACCGGAGAATTTCTCCACCCCGGACATGTCGACCATGCTGGCTCCAGACCTTTACGGCACGCTTTTGTCCATAGCGGACGCGACCAGCCGTGAGGAAGATCTGGTGTGCTTTGTCCATGACCGCGGCCCGGTCGCAGTTCTTAAAAGTGAACGCGGCAAGTCCCGGCTACAGGCCCGCATTAACGCAATTCTCGGTCGCACGGTTCTGTGAACAACATCCCTCTGGCATGACCCCGGCAAAATACCTAGTGTGTTCAAAAAGGCAGACAATAGAGGAATGAATGAATGGCAAGTGAGCAACCAATTGCCGTGGATGTGGTTTCCGACGTCGTTTGCCCCTGGTGCTATGTCGGAAAACGTCGTCTGGAAGCAGCTATTGCGCAGCTGCCGAACATCGATGTCGACGTGCGGTGGCATCCTTTTCAACTTGATTCCACCATTCCCAAATCCGGCAAGGACCGGCACGCCTATCTGACCGACAAATTTGGCCCGGACAAAGCTTCGGACATGCACCGGAATCTGGAAAAACTGGGGGCGGCGGAAGGCATTGAATTTGCTTTTGACAAGATCAAGGTGTCTCCCAACACCCTGGACTGCCACCGCCTGATTTTGTGGTCCCGCGCAGATGAGCTGCAAAGCGAAATCGTCGAACGTCTTTTTCAGGTTTATTTCCAGGAAGGCGGCGATCTGTCGAAGCCGGAAACCCTTGTCAGGGTCGCTGAAGAGGTCGGAATGCAGTCCGACCTGGTTGAGCAATTGTTCGAGACCGACAGCGATCTTGAAAAAACCAAGGCGCATATTGCCCGAGCTCAGGAAATGGGCGTAACCGGCGTGCCGTGTTTCATCATCGATGGCCGGTTTGTCATCGCCGGAGCGGAGAAAGCCGAAACATTGGCAGCAGCAATCCAGCACGCCGAAGAAACGCGGGTAAATGAGCCCGAAGAAGCTCTGGACAGCTGATTCCAGCGGCTGGTTTTCACGATACAAACAACACTCGCATATGCAAAAGGCCCGCGCGATCCCTCGCGCGGGCCTTTGATGTTCAGATCCAGAGCCCGGTTGATCAGGCCTTCAGGATGGACGTTCCGGCATAAACAGCCTGGGGACCGAGCTCTTCCTCGATACGGATCAGCTGGTTGTATTTTGCAAGCCGGTCGGAACGGGCCAGCGAACCGGTCTTGATCTGCCCGCAATTGGTTGCAACGGCCAGGTCGGCGATGGTGGAATCTTCCGTTTCGCCCGAGCGGTGAGACATGACTGCCGTGTAGGCGGCCTTGTGTGCTGTCTCGACTGCATCGAGTGTTTCGGAAAGCGTACCGATCTGGTTGACCTTGATCAAAATGGAATTGGCGATACCTTCCGAAATCCCCTTGCGCAGACGGGTGGAGTTGGTGACGAAGAGATCGTCGCCCACCAGCTGGCACTTGTCGCCAAAGAGATCGGTGGCAGCCTTCCAGCCAGCCCAGTCGTCTTCCGCCAGACCATCCTCGACCGAGATGATCGGATAGCGCGCGACAAGGTCCGCCAGGTATTTCGCCATGGCTTCGGGATCGAGGGACTTGCCCTCGCCTTCCAGAACGTATTTGCCGTCCTTGAAGAATTCTGTTGAAGCAGCATCCAGCGCCAGGAACATGTCCTCACCCGGCTTGTAACCCGCCTTCTCGATTGCCTTCATCACAAAGCCAATGGCAGCATCGGTGGATTCAAGGTTCGGTGCGAAGCCGCCTTCATCCCCCACGTTGGTGTTGTGGCCAGCGTCGCTCAGGGCTTTCTTCAGGGTATGGAAAACTTCCGATCCCATCCGCACGGCTTCCTTCAGCGACGATGCGCCGACCGGCATGATCATGAATTCCTGAAAGTCGATCGGATTGTCCGCATGCGCACCACCATTGATGATGTTCATCATCGGTACCGGCAGCGTCCGAGCGGACGTTCCGCCGACATAGCGGTAGAGTGGCAGCCCGGAGGATTGTGCCGCAGCCCGTGCGACCGCCAGCGAAACGCCGAGAATGGCGTTGGCACCAAGGCGCGCCTTGTTGTCGGTGCCGTCGAGAGCAATCATCGCCTCATCGATTTTCAACTGGTCTTCGGCATCCAGTCCGCCAACCGCGTCGAAGATCTCCCCATTCACAGCATCGACGGCCTGCAGAACACCCTTGCCAAGGAAACGGGATCCGCCGTCGCGCAGTTCAACGGCTTCGTGGGCGCCGGTGGATGCACCTGAAGGGACCGCGGCACGGCCAAAGGAACCATCCTCCAGGAACACATCGACTTCGACGGTCGGGTTGCCACGGCTATCGAGGATTTCACGCCCTATGATGTCAATGATAGCGGTCATTGTTCACTCCATGTAACTGCCGGCATACGGCGTTTGTACGTTATCGTTTTGCGTGGACCGGCCTGCCGGCACAATGCCGGAAGGAACCCGGCAAAGGCAGGACGGTCGGACCAATTCCTGTTTCTATGGCCGCCCGGGAAGACGGATCAGCTGGTTCGGCTTCAAACCGTCTTCTTCACCACCGCATCGATGGCTTGCAGTTCGGCAAGAAGAGCCCCGAGATCTTTCAATGCGATCATGTTGGGGCCGTCCGAGGAAATTGTATTGTCAGGATCCGGGTGCGTTTCAATGAACACACCGCCAACACCAACGGCAACCGCGGCACGGGCCAGAACGGCAACCATACGCCGGTCACCGCCGCTGGAGCCACCAAGACCGCCTGGCTGCTGAACCGAATGGGTCGCATCGAAGACAACAGGAGCACCTGTCTCGGCCATAATCGGCAGAGCTCGCATGTCCGACACCAGCGTGTTGTAACCAAAGCTAGCGCCACGTTCCGTCAGAAGCACATTGGAATTGCCGCTCTCGACGATTTTCATCAGGACGTTCTTCATGTCCCAGGGCGCCAGAAACTGCCCTTTTTTGACATTGATGACCGCTCCGGTATTGGCCGCTGCCACCAGGAGATCCGTCTGCCGGCACAGGAAGGCCGGGATCTGAAGCACATCCACGACCTCGGCCACCGGAGCGCATTGATCCGCACTGTGGATATCGGTCAGGACAGGCAGTCCGTAAGTCTCTTTGATTTCAGCGAAAACCGGCAGTGCATCCGCCATACCGACCCCGCGGGAAGCTGCCAGAGACGTGCGGTTTGCCTTATCGAAGGAAGATTTGAAAACCACGGGGATACCGAGTTTTCCGGCGATTTCCTTGACCGCAGCAGCACACTCCAGAACATGCTGGCGGCTTTCCATCTGGCAAGGACCAGCTATCAAACTGAATGGGGAACTATTGGAAAAAGCTACGGATCCGGCCCGAACAACGGTATTCGGTTGCGACATAACGTTTCCTTCTGACTGACCGCCCCCTTGGCGGACATCGCATTTTGCCTGTTGCATAGCCTGTCTTGGCCAGACCCGCAATATTTGCGGAAATTGAATCGGCAGCCCTTCGGCGCAACGGCTTCGTAACCTTGCCATATTTGCGCTGCATTAGTAGCTGCTGTTACAGATAACGCTCGGGAATGGTTACGTTTTCGGAACCGCTTCCGTAGAACACGCAGGGATAGCAAGCATTCTGAGACCGCAAAGCCGCGGACAGCCGAAGAATTGCCGAAGTCTGACGCCGTAAAGCCCAGGTTAAGGCTTACCAGTGCAATTGTTTCCAACTGGAACCACAGGGATTTAAGTGAAAATGAAAAAGCCGATCCGCAAAGCAGTTCTTCCGGTTGCAGGTCTTGGCACGCGCTTTCTTCCAGCAACGAAAGCCGTCCCCAAGGAAATGCTAACCGTTGTCGACCGTCCGATTATCCAATACGTGGTCGATGAAGCACGCGCGGCCGGGATCGAACACATCGTTTTCGTCACCGGCAGGAACAAGACAGTGATCGCCGATCACTTTGACCGTGCCTATGAATTGGAAGAAACCCTCAAGCGGCGGAACAAGGAAGAGGCGCTGAAGCTTCTGGAGACACTGCGCCCAAGTGCCGGTTCCACCAGCTTCACCCGGCAACAGGAACCGCTCGGTCTCGGTCATGCGATCTGGTGTGCCCGCGACATTATCGGCCCGGAACCCTTCGCCATTCTCCTGCCCGACATGATTATGAACTCAGACCCCGGATGCCTGAGCCAGATGGTTGAGGTCTACAATCAGAACGGCGGCAACGTCATTTCGGTGGAAGCTGTGCCGGAAGACCAGACCCACCAATATGGTATCGTCGAAGTGGAGGGCGATCCCGCCGCAAAGACGTTCGGAATCACTGGCATGGTCGAAAAACCGGCCCCTGGAACGGCTCCTTCCAATCTGTTCATCAACGGCCGCTATATTCTTCAGCCAGACATTTTCGATCTGCTGGGCAAGCAGGAAAAAGGCGCTGGTGGTGAAATACAATTGACCGACGCCATGCTGGCGCTGATGACGGAGCAGACATTCACCGGTCTCCGGTTTACCGGGCAGACCTACGATTGCGGCTCCAAGGCCGGTTTCCTGAGTGCAAACATAGCCTTTGCCTTGCAGGACAAGGATCTTGCTGCAGAATTGCTGCCCCTCTTGCAGCAGATGATCGGCATGCCAGCCGCCGCCGAGTAATCCGCAGGTAGCCTCCACGGCATTAGGCGGCTTGCAAAGCCCATGCTGTTGCGACTAGGACATGACCGGAGGCTTTAAGAGGCCCCGGTTGTTCATTACTGCTGAGCGGGCCCGGTCCGCCAACAAGGTGTTTTCATGTCCGAACCCAATCCGTCTCCTGCCCGGATCGCTGTCGTCGGCCTGGGATATGTCGGCCTGCCCGTGGCAACCGCCTTTGCCGCGGCTGGCTATGAGGTGACAGGTTTCGATGTCAAGGAGACGCGCCTCCGGGAGCTGCTGAAGGGCGAAGACGGCACCGGATCGGTCAATCCTGAAACGTTGAAACAGGAGAGGCTCCGGTTTACATCAGCACCTGAGGACATGGCGGAATGCGATGTCTTCATCGTCGCCGTACCGACGCCGGTCGACAGCGCCAAACGCCCGGATCTCTCGCCCTTTTCAAAAGCTGCAGCGATTGTCGGATCGGTTATGAAAAGGGGCGCCATCGTCGTCTTCGAATCGACGGTCTATCCCGGCGCGACCGAAGAGGTGGCAGTTCCCGTTCTTGAAAAAGCCTCCGGGCTTGCCTTTGAAAAAGACTTTGCCGTGGGCTACTCCCCCGAGCGGATCAATCCAGGCGATACGGAGCGGGATTTCAAGGACATCGTGAAAATTGTCTCTGCCAGCTCCGATGCAGTCGCGGAAACGCTTTGCGCGCTCTATGGCTCGGTTGTCACAGCGGGCATTCACCTTGCTCCATCCATCAAGGTCGCGGAAGCCGCCAAGGTGATCGAGAACACCCAGCGGGACCTCAACATCGCCCTGATGAACGAGCTTGCAATCATGTTCCATGCCATGGGCATCGACACCCGCGATGTACTTGCAGGCTCCGCCACCAAATGGAATTTCCTGCCGTTCCAGCCGGGTCTCGTTGGTGGGCACTGCATCGGGGTCGATCCGTATTATCTGACCCACAAGGCCCATGAGATCGGCATAACGCCCCAGGTGGTTCTCGCCGGGCGCGGGACCAATGAGGCCATGCCGGCATTCATAGCCGGTAAAATCATACAGACATGCGTGAAGCTGGGCCGCAAAACCCCGCCGAAAATCACGGTTCTCGGGATAACCTACAAGGCCAATGTGCCGGACACCCGTAATTCCAAGGTTGTCGACCTTATCCGGGAACTCAAGGACTTTGGCGCCGATGTGAAGATCTTCGACCCCAAGGCCGATCCTCAAGGTGTTTCTGAGGAATACGGGCTGACGATGTCAGGCGAAGACGACATCAAGGATGCGGATGCCGTGGTACTCGCTGTGCCCCACGACGCCTTTTTCAAGGACGGCAATGGCTGGTCCATGATCTCCGGATTGCTGGCAGACGGTCGCTGCCTCGTTGCCGATATTCCGGCAAAACTGCCACGTGAACATACACCCGAAAACGTCGAGTTGTGGCGCCTCTGACCGGGTAGGTGGCGGCTAATCGGCAACTGCTGGGGCTGTAGCTTCTGCAGTGGTGCTTTTAACAGCAAGATTCATTTAAGAATCGCCCGTATACTGTTTTCCTGTCCAACGACAAGGAGCAGTCCGTGATGCGGTACATTTTCTTTGTATGTGTTTGGGTCCTGAGTGGTTTGCTTCTGACGAACCAACCCTCACAGGCACAGTCCGGTGCGGATGGTGCCACGTTTCATACGATCATCAAAAATCAGATGAACGCCTTTGCCTCCGGCGACGCGGCTGGCGCATTTTCCTTCGCAAACCGTGATTTGCAAAGACGCTATCAAACTCCCGACGTCTTCATGGAAATGGTCAAACAAGGATATCAGCCGGTGTACCATCCCAGGGATGTCACCTTCGGCGCCTTGAAAGACACCAGGCAAGGCCCGGTCCAGGAAGTCTATGTCACCGGTCCAAAGGGCGGCAACTGGCTGGCTCTCTACAGTTTCGAGCAGCAAGCCGACGGCTCATGGCGGATTTCGGGTTGTTATCTGACCGAATCGGCAGGCCTATCCGCCTGAGCTGATCAGAGCGCGGCGATATCGCCGCGTGCCCAGTCCGCCTTGGTTTTCTGATAGAAGTCCTCGAACGTGCCAGCTTCGATGGCCGCTCTCATGCCTTTCATCAGGAACTGGTAATAGGCGATGTTGTTCCAGGTCAGCAGCATGGCCGCCAGTCCTTCGCCGCAGCGGACCAGATGGTGCAGATAGGCACGGCTGTAGCCCGATGTTGCCTGGCAAGCTGCGTCCTCATCCAGCGGGCGCGGATCATCCGCATGGCGCGCATTCTTCAAATTGACCTTGCCGAAGCGCGTATAGGCCAGGCCGTGACGGCCGGCTCTGGTCGGCATCACGCAGTCGAATTGGTCGATGCCGCGTTTGACGCTTTCCAGAAGATCGTCTGGCGTGCCGACACCCATCAGGTAGCGCGGTTTGTCGGCAGGCATTACAGGCGTGGTGATGTCCAACATTTTCAACATCACATCCTGAGGCTCGCCGACAGCCAAGCCGCCTACCGAGTAGCCTTCGAATGGCATTCCGCCGAGCTCTTCGGCAGAGCGGATCCGAAGTTCCGGAACATCCCCGCCCTGAACAATCCCATAAAGCCCCTGCCCCTTGCCCGGGCCGCCCATGGCCTCGAACTGGACACGTGAGCGCTCTGCCCAGCGAAGAGACAGCTCCATGGCACGCTGCACTTCCTCGCGCTCCGACGGCAGCTTGATGCATTCATCCAGCTGCATCTGGATATCGGACCCAAGCAGTCCCTGGATCTCGACAGAGCGTTCCGGCGTCAGGTGATGCTTGGACCCATCGATATGGCTCTGGAACCGCACGCCGTCTTCATCCAGCTTTCTGAGCTGAGCCAGCGACATGACCTGAAACCCACCGCTGTCGGTCAGGATCGTGTGCGGCCAGTTCATGAACTTGTGCAAACCGCCGAGCCGGTCGACCCGTTCAGCTGTCGGGCGCAGCATCAGATGATAGGTGTTACCAAGAACCACATCGGCACCGGTTTCCCGAACTTGCTCCGGATACATGGCCTTGACCGTCGCCTGGGTTCCGACCGGCATGAAAGCTGGAGTGCTCACCACACCATGAGGCGTTGTGATTTCCCCGCGGCGGGCCATGCCGTCGGTCTTCAGCAACTTGAAAGAAAACGGTTTGGCAGACATGGCAGCTTATCCTTCGTTACCGGCAGTCGCTGGAAACAGCAGCGAGCCGTCTCCATAGCTGTAAAACCGGTAATCGGTGTCAATGGCATGGGCATAGGCCTGTCGCATGGTCTCAAGGCCTGAAAAGGCCGAAACCAGCATGAACAGCGTCGAGCGCGGCAGATGGAAATTCGTCATCAGTGCATCGACCATACGAAATCGGTAGCCGGGCGTAATGAAAATAGAGGTTTCGCCGGAAAATGCCGTCAGCCCCTCAGGTCCCTGAGAAGCGCTTTCGAGAATTCGCAGGGACGTGGTGCCCACCGAAACGACCTTGTTGCCCCGCGCTTTTACCGCGTTCAGGGCCGCTGCGGTCTCAACGCTGACTTCCCCCCATTCAGCATGCATCTTGTGGTCATTCGTATCGTCCGACTTGACCGGAAGAAAGGTCCCGGCTCCCACATGCAGCGTCACACGGTGCTGTTCAATCCCGCGTGCATCGAGGCTCTGTAGCAGATCCGGTGTAAAATGCAGGCCGGCGGTCGGCGCAGCAACAGCCCCTCTACGATCGGCGAACATGGTCTGATAATCGACCTGGTCCTGTGCGTCCTCCCCCCGCTTCAGCGCGATATAGGGTGGCAGCGGGATGTGCCCGACCGCGGTAATCGCATCGTCAAGCACGGGGCCGCTGAAGTCGAATACCAGCAGCACTTCGCCTGCATCGCCCTTTTCCGCAACGGTCGCATCAAGTGTCCCGGAGAAACAGGCAGCTCCCCCGGAGCCGAAGCATACCCGGTCGCCAATGGCGAGTTTCTTTGCGGGACGGGCGAAGGCCCACCAGCGATCGGCTCCCGAGCGCAGATGCAGTGTTGCGGCGATTTTGGCAACGGCATCACCGCGCGTCCGTGTGCCTTCCAGTTGCGCCGGAATCACCTTCGTGTCGTTGAAAACCAGCGCATCGCCAGGGTCAAGGAAACTCGCCAGATCCCGCACGCCGGCATCGGTCAGCTCCGGTTTGGCACCAGGGCGCACGACAAGCATCCGCGCGGAATCGCGGGGCCTGGCCGGGCGCAAGGCAATTCGCTCTTCTGGCAGGTCAAAATCGAATTGATCGACGCGCATACGGGTGTCAGTCTCAGAAGCTGTTGCTGTGGATTTACGAACCGGCCTTAAGTGAAGCAGGCCCGACGGGCCGCTCATAGACGTAGACCTCAAGCCGGTCAACAGCTGCCGATTGCGATAGGGGATACAAAAACAGCGCGGGACATCAAGCCCCGCGCTGCCAGAGTCTTTTCAAGGAGTTGCTCAGGCGTCAGCCGCAACCTTGATGGAGACGATGTTGTCCGGATTTTGAACCGGCTCGCCGCGCTTGATCTTGTCGACATTTTCCATGCCCTCGATCACTTCGCCCCAAACCGTGTACTGGCCATCCAGGAAGCCGGCATCGCCAAAGCAGATGAAGAACTGGCTGTCACCGGAATCCGGGTTCTGCGCGCGGGCCATGGAACATGTGCCGCGGCCGTGATGTGCCTTGTTGAACTCGGCCTTCAGCTTCTTGCCGGAACCGCCGGTGCCTGTGCCCTGCGGGCAACCGGTCTGCGCCATGAAGCCTTCAATAACCCGGTGGAAGACGATGCCGTCGTAGAAGCCTTCGCGCACCAGTTCCTTGATGCGGGCAACGTGAGCAGGTGCCAGCTCCGGCTTCATCTCGATGACAACCGGGCCAACCGTGGTTTCCATCAAAAGCGTGTTCTCGGCGTCCTTGATATCGGCCATTCCAAATCTCCGTAAACTTGCGGGGCTTTGCGCCCCTTTCATGAAAGAGTGTGTGAGCAGGTTAGCCCGCGTCTGCGGCAACCTGCATCTTGATGATCTTGTCCGGGTTCGCCGGCGGCTCGCCCTTGGCGATCTTGTCGACAGCATCCATGCCATCCACCACTTCACCCCAGACCGTGTACTGGCCGTTCAGGAAGCTTCCATCCGCAAACATGATGAAGAACTGGGAATTGGCGCTGTCCGGACTCGCTGCCCGGGCCATGCCAACAACACCGCGCTTGAACGGAGCATTGGTAAACTCTGCCTTCAGGTTCGGCTCTTCCGAACCGCCCATGCCCGTTCCGGTCGGATCGCCGGTCTGAGCCATGAAGCCATCGATCACCCGGTGGAAGATGATGCCGTCATAAAAGCCTTCACGGGCCAGCTTCTTGATCCGGGCGACATGGTTCGGCGCCAGGTCTGGCCGCAACTTGATCGTGACCCGGCCGTCTTTCAAATCGAGATAAAGCGTGTTTTCCGGATCCAGATCCTGAGCGGTCGCTATAGCCGGCGCGGCGATGATCGTGAAAATCAGCGCGAAGATGGAAATTAAACGAGACACATGGAACTCCAGTTGGTCTTGACGGCGAAGCGGGTTTCCGCTCACGCCCCGTTTTTGTCTGAGCTGGTTTTTTCAGCCAAAGGACCGGCCACCGATGCGGGAACAAAGGCGCCGGCGTTGCCACCCATTTTGGCGATCTGACGGACAAGCGTGGCGGTGATATGGCGGCTGGACGGCGAAGCGGGTAAAAACACGGTCCGGATCTCAGGCGCCAATGTTCCGTTCATGCCGGCCATCTGCATTTCGTAATCGAGGTCGGTTCCGTCGCGCAGTCCCCGGACGAGATAATTCGCCCCGTATTGCCGTGCCGTATCGATGACCAGATTGGAAAAGGAAATCACCCGGATTTTATCCGCCTCTTCGGTCCCGAAAGCCTCAAGCGCGCAAGCGTGGATCATTTCGACCCGTTCCTCGAAACTGAAAAGCGGCGCTTTGCCGGGATGAATGCCAATGGCGACGATGACTTCATCCGCCAGGGCGAGCGCCTGACGGAGGATGTCGAGATGGCCATTGGTGACCGGGTCAAATGATCCCGGATAGAGCGCTGTCCGTTTCATGGCGCATTCCATAGCCCGCTGGGCCTGATCCGACAAGCGTCAAAGCCCTTTTCCCATCTGCCTTTCAAACACGAAAGTTCCATTATGTGATGCGCATCACGTTATTATGGACGGAATTGCGTCATCTTGACTGCATCGACCAAAGGGCATGACGCCCGAAGGGAGCTTAAGATGACCGCTTTCGAAACCTACCCGACCGACACGTTCTTGCAGAAGTTCGGCAAGGATGTCTTTGAAGCCAATGTCCGTGCTTTCAATCCCCAGACAGCTGTGCAGGTTGCCGGCATCATTTCAGCAGGCGTATTTGCCGTTCTGCTGGCAGCATTTCTGACCTTGCAGCCAATCGGCAGCAGCGACCTGGCAAATGCGCAAGGCGCCGCATTGTCCAAAACAGACCGCCTGGAAGCCGCCCTGCCCGACAAATGCCGGAGACAGGCATGGGGTGCATGGTCCGACGACTGCACATCGGCGATCAACGGCGACAAGTCCGTGCGCAAGATCAGCTATGTGACCGTCGGACAACCGGTCACGGCACCGAACACCACTGTTCTCGCCCGGGTCCCCGCCCGGGGGTGAAACTGGCGTAGTTCTCTCCCCAAACGGCAAGACAGCGGCTCAGACATTCGTCTGGCCGCTGCCGTTGTTTTTACCCCCCGGAAAACGCTTCCGGAGTGGGTCCCATCTTAAAGGCTATTCGGTCTCGGGTCCGCCGTCGGAATCAGGTGTCTCATCGGTAGACCCCTTTGACTCATCCGGTGCCTCGCCGCCCTCTTCCACAGTTTCGTCGACAATCTCTTCCTCGTCGACTTCACTGATGCGTTCGACCGCAACCACCTTTTCGTCTTTGGCCGTCTTGAAGACAATGACGCCCTGCGTCGCGCGCCCCGCGATGCGGATCCCTTCGATCGGGCAACGGATCAGCTGGCCACCGTCGGTCACCAGCATGATCTGGTCACTGTCCTCGACCGGGAACGACGAGATGAGCGGACCATTTCGGTCGTTGACGGCCATGGCCGTGATGCCTTTGCCGCCACGTCCGGTCACCCGGTATTCGAACGAGGACGTCCGCTTGCCATAGCCGTTTTCCGACAGGGTCAGGATGACCTGCTCCGCGGCACTCATTTCCGCATAGCGTTCCTGCGGCAACGGACCCGCGGCAACTTCGGCCTCGTCATTGCCTTCGCTGCTGTCCTCCACTTCACCACGCAGCGCACGGGACATTTTCAGATAGGCGGCCCGTTCTTCGGCATCAACATCGATATGATGCAGGATCTGCATGGAAATGACGCGATCCTCATCCGCCAACCGGATACCCCGCACCCCGACAGAATTGCGGCCGGCAAAGACGCGCACGTCCGTC
The DNA here is from genome assembly GCA_050294735.1 of Roseibium sp. GTDB lineage: Bacteria > Pseudomonadota > Alphaproteobacteria > Rhizobiales > Stappiaceae > Roseibium. Next base: position 13,996 of record JBNKOQ010000044.1, read on the forward strand.
ACCGGGAAGCGGATGCACTGTCCGGAAGCTGTCGTCAGCATGACATCGGCATGTTCGGAGCAGGTGTCCACGTTGACGATGCCGTCGCCTTCTTCCAGTTTCATGGCAATCTTGCCGTTGCGGTTGATCTGGACGAAGTCGCTGAGCTTGTTCCGGCGCACGGTTCCCCGAACGGTCGAGAACATCACATCCAGATTTGCCCAGCTATCCTCGTCCTCCGGTAACGGCATGATGGAGGATATCTGCTCGCCCTGTTCAAGCGGCAGCATGTTGATCAGCGCCTTGCCCTTGCCGGTCGGCCCGCCAAGCGGCAGGCGCCAGACCTTCATCTTGTAGGCG
>JBNKOQ010000045.1:0-14331 GCA_050294735.1 Roseibium sp.
GGCGGGCTGGTGATTGCCGAGGGCGAAGTCAGCCTGCAAAAACGCGGTCCGGATGGTTTCGAAGAGGTCGACATGGCGGCCGTGGGCTCGCTTCTCGGCGAAACGGCCATGCTTGTCGACGCCAAACGCCCTTGCCGGGCTGTCGCCGTCGGTGGTGTGCGGATTATCAGGATCCGCCGGGCCCTGTTCAAACGCATGATCCAGGAGTACCCGGAGCTCGCGCGGCAATTGTTCGAACCCCATGCCGCCCGTTACCGGCTCACAGCAAATGCCCTCGCCCCCATCGGCGAACGCATGGCCGAGCTGGAGAAAATCGCTTCCGATCACCGGCGGCGTTCGGAAAAAAGCTGATTTTACGGCTGAACCTTAATCCCTTCTCACACCCGAACGGGCTTCGCAGGCATTGCGAACCGATTCCAGAGCGTTTGAAGCAAAGCCATCAAGCTGACCACTCCACCAGCTATGCCGACCCAAACTGCCGGGCGAAAGCTCGTTGCCACATCGAAATTCGCCAGGAACACCAAGTGTGCGGGAATGCCGGTGGCCAACGCATACCAGCTGTATTCAATTGCGGCAGTCATTCCGGCCCCAGCCAGGGCACAGACAGCCAGAACCCAGCAGCTGGACAGTGGCAGGGAAACCCGAACCGCCAGCCGGTACAGCATTAACAGACTGAACAGGCCGGCCATGATGGTTGGCTGGGTTACGTCTGATTTCGACTGCAGGAAAAAATGAAACAGAGCCAGGGCTGCAATCGGATAGGCCAGCATGTGCAGCCGGTTCCAGTTGCGTCCCATCCGGCGCACCGCGCTATCGAAGGACGTTGCGCCCAGCGCTGCAAGACCCAACAGCGCGGCAAACCCGATTGCGAGATAAAACCGCAGGACAATTTCGGAAACGACTTTGGCCAGATCCCAGTTTTCCTGGGCCACATAGAGCCCGAGGTGCAGCAGGGCATAGGCCAGAACAGCAACCCCTGTCATCCGCCTTACGCCGATGATCTTGTTCCAGGAAAATATCCGCCTGAGCGGCGTAATGAACAATGAAAGCAGGAGAAGCCGCACCGCCCATTCGCCACTTTCGTGCAGGGCATGCTCATAAGGTTCCGGCCGCATGGGACCGAACAGAAGATCGGTCAGAATGACTGCTGCCGGAACCAGAAGGCCCAGGAACACCACAAGCCTGAGTGGAGAGATCTGTCCCCGCCGGTCCGTCCAGGGTGCGTAACGCAAAAGGGATGAAGCTGTTGTCATGACCTGGATTTATAGGCCACGGGCGTTGATTTCACCCAACGACTTTTCAAGTCTATGTGAAGACAAGAGAAAGAGCGGAGCTGGCTGTTGAACTGAAAGGGCCGGACAAATTGCCCGGCCCTTCAAAAAACAACACAGAGGCGCCTTATGCCCAGGGGCGTGTATTGGCGGTCTTGTCTTCGTAGGTATCGATCTTCGGTGCCTTTTCCATGGTCAGCCCGATGTCATCAAGACCGTTAAGCAGGCAATGCTTGCGGAAAGGGTCGATTTCAAAAGCAATTTCGCCGCCGTCCGGCCCCTTGATCGTCTGGCTTACAAGGTCGACCGTCAGGGTTGAGTTGGAGCCGCGGGACGCATCATCCATCAGCTTTTCCAGGTTCTCTTCGGAAACCTGAATCGGCAGAATGCCGTTCTTGAAGCAGTTATTGTAGAAAATATCCGCGAAGGACGTGGAGATCACGCAGCGAATACCGAAGTCGAGCAGAGCCCAGGGAGCATGCTCGCGGGAAGATCCGCAACCGAAGTTATCGCCTGCCACCAGAATGCTGGCATTCTTGTAGCCAGGCTGGTTCAAAACGAAATCCGGATTGTCGGACCCGTCTTCATTGTAGCGCATTTCACTGAAAAGCGCGGTCCCGAGACCCGTGCGCTTGATCGTCTTCAGGTACTGCTTCGGGATAATCATATCCGTATCGATGTTGATGATCGGCAGCGCTGCCGCAACGCCGGTGAGCGTTTCGAACTTATCCAAGGCGATTACTCCAAAGGTCTCTGTCTTTGTTTTCTTTGTACTGGTTCAAGCAGCTAGGCTTGTCGTTTCATCAACGCCAAGCATCAGATTGAGGTTCTGGACCGCGGCGCCGGATGCCCCCTTGCCCAGATTGTCGTAAACGGCGATCAATACCGCCTGCGCCCGCGCATCATTTGCAAAAACGTGCAGGCACATGCCGTTGGTGCCATTCAGCGTCTGGGGGTTCAGATCACCCGCGCGCTCAAGATCATCCAGCGGCGCAACCTCGACGAACCCTCCGCCAACACTGGCGAAATGATCCGCGATCGCCGCATGCAACTGGGCACCGGTTGGAACTCTTTCCAGCTTGGACAACTGCAACGGCACTGACGTCAGCATGCCCTTGTAGTAGTTGCCAACCGCCGGCACGAACAACGGATCGCTGTCGAGCGTCGCGTAATGTTTCATCTCCGGCAAATGCTTATGATTAAAACCAAGGCCATAAGGCAAGAAGGCATTCGCCGCGTCACCCTTGGTCTCATAGGCTTCAATCATGGCTTTGCCGCCGCCGGAATAACCGGAAATGCCATTCACCGCGATCTGGTAATCGGCAGGCAGCAAACCCGCAGCGATCAGCGGGCGGACCGCTGCGATCACACCCTGCGGCCAACAGCCGGGATTGGCAACACGGGTCGCTGAAGCAATTTTGCCGCCCTGACCCTTTGTCATCTCGGCAAACCCGTATTCCCAACCGTCCGCAACCCGGTGCGCCGTCGATGCATCGATCACCCGCGTGGTGTCATTGGTGATCAGCGACACGCTTTCCTTTGCCGCGGCATCGGGCAGGCAGAGGATGGCAGCGTCAGCGGAGTTCAGCACCTCCGCCTTTGCGGCAACATCCTTGCGCAGATGATCCGGGATGGACAGAAGCTCGATGTCGCGGCGCGTGGCGAGGCGCTCACGGATTTGCAAACCCGTCGTTCCTGCTTCGCCATCAATGAATACGCGCGCGACCATTATCTCGCTCCCTCTCCTGCGGGTTCTGAAAAACCCGAGCTACCTACACCCAAATGCAGAAAATGTCACCACATTACAAGCATCGCAAACTCAACGGGCCATTGAGTGATACTCATCATTGGGCCGCATATCCGTGGCTGCGGCGACCCTGTTGGTCATATTGAAAAAGGCAGCGACCGAGGCGATGTCGAAAATATCCCGGTCGGTAAAGCCCGCATCACGCAACCCCTGACGGTCCGCCTCGAGAATTTTAGCCGGTGCTTCGGTCAGTTTAACGGCGAAGTCGAGCATGGCACGCTGACGTTCACTGAGATCCGCCACCCGGTAATTCATCACCATGAGTTCGCCCAAGACCGGGTCTCCGGACAATTCCCTGACGGCGGCTCCGTGAGCAGTTAGGCAATAGAAGCAGCAATTTACGGAAGAAACGGCAACCGCGATCATTTCACGTTCAAGCTTGGACAGCCCGCCCTTGGCAAGCATCAAATCATTGTACATGTCCGTGAATGCCCGCAATTTCACATCATCGAAGGCATAGGCCTTGAGCACATTGGGGACGAGGCCGAGCTTCTCCTGACAGATATCGAAATATTTCTGTGTGTCCGCACTGACCGTCCCATTGTCGCCCAGTTCCAGAGCTGTGACTTTATTTTTCGTCATGTGTTCCCTCAACCATTTAAAATTGTAAGCTTTCCCTCACGAACTGAAGCTAGCATGCCGAAATGCCCGAGGTCATGGACTCATGACCCACGAATAATAGAGGCGAAGGGGTTGGAAATGCCGGATAGCAGAGAAGTCGCCAAAAACAAACTGATTCAGACCATCCAGAAAAAGCTGAAGGCAGAAAGTCAGGAGCTTTCCGATTTTGCCGGCGAGTTTTACACCCGCGGAGCAGCGGAAGATTTGGTGGCCTATTCGGAAAGCGAGCTGATCGGCTTTGCGAAACATGCTTTTGCGGACTTCCAAACCCATCCGCGTGGCACTCACAGAGTGAGCGTTGCCAATCCGGCCTTCAAGGCGGACGGCAACAAAGCCGGGGATCTCACCGTTGTCGAAATCGTCAATGACAACATGCCGTTCCTGGTCGATTCGGTCATGGCCGAGCTACAGGACAGTCGTCTGGAAGTTTCGCTGGTTCTCCATCCCATCTTCAACGTGGAACGCAATCCGGATGGTACCCTTGTCGCCGCGACAGGCAAAAAGCAAGGCGCTCCGCGTGAAGAGGACCAGGAAAGCCTGATCCACGTCCACATCGCCCGCATTGATTCCGAAGAGGACCGCCAAGCCCTCCAGGATCGCCTCAACGCAGTGCTTAAAGATGTGCGCTCGGCCGTTTCCGATTGGAAGCCCATGCACAAACGCCTGACCCGGGCGATCAACACCTATAAGACCGCACAGCTGAACTCGAGCAGCGACGAACTGTGGGAGGCCATTCACTTTCTGGAGTGGATGGCCAACGAGAATTTCATTTTCCTTGGAATGCGGGAATACACATTCGACGGCGGTATCGAGGAAGGGGAACTGTCCCCCTCTGACAACACCGGACTCGGTTTGCTGGCGGATCCCGATGTCCGGGTTCTGCGCCGCGGTTCCGAGTTTGTGCAGATCACGCCGGAAATCCGGGAATTCCTGATGAAACCGGATCCTTTGATCATCGCAAAGGCGAATGTGAAGAGCAGGGTTCACCGCCGGGTTCACATGGAATATGTCGGCGCAAAGCTCTTCGACGATGATGGCAAGATGATCGGCGAACTGCGCATAGTCGGCCTCTTCACATCGACCGCCTACACCGAGCCGACCAGCACGATTCCATTCCTCCGCCGTAAGGTTGCAAGCGTCCTGGCCAAAGCCGGGTACGATCCGGACAGCCATTCCGGCCGCGCCCTTACCAACGTCATGGAGAGCTTTCCGCGCGACGAGCTGTTCCAGATCGACCGCGATACCCTATTCGATTTTGCCATTACCATTTTGCAGCTCGATGAACGCCCCCGCATTCGCGTTCTGGCCCGGCCAGACAGGTTCGACCGCTATGTCTCGATCCTCTGCTTTGTTCCCCGCGACCGCTACACCACTGAAGTACGGCTCAACATCGGCACCTATCTGGCCTCTATTTACGAGGGTCGGCTGTCCGCTTGGTACGTAACCTATATGGAGGGCCCGCTTGCGCGTGTGCATTTCATTGTCGGGCGGGACAAGGGCGAAACTCCTAAACCTGAGCAGGACGAGCTGGAAAAAGCAGTCGCAAGCATGGTCCGGACATGGTCGGACAGCCTGAGAGACGCTTTCAAGGCCAAGTTTGAGCCGGACAGGGCACGAGAGCTTTCCGACAGATATGCTCTTGCCTTCCATGGCGGCTACAAGGAAGTCTACAACGCCGAGACGGCGCTGGCCGATGTCATCAAAATCGAAACTCTTTCAGACAGCCGGCAAACAGCCATCACTTTCTTCCGGGCAACCGGTGCCAAAAACAACCGCTTGTCGCTGAAGGTCTGCAATCGCGGCGCGCCCATCCCGCTGTCGGCACGTGTTCCGTTGCTGGAGAACATGGGCTTCCGGGTCATCAACGAGCGCACCTACCAGATCACTCCAACGGATGAACCGCTGTCTTATCTCCATGAGATGACACTGGAATCCAGCCGGGGCGGCGACATTAGCCTGACAAGCGACCTGAAAGACCGGCTTGAAAGCCTGTTCATGGCCATTTGGACAGGACAGGCGGAAAACGACGGCTACAACGCCCTCGTGCTCAGTGCGAATCTCGCCTGGCGCGACATAGCCATTGTCCGTGCCCTGTCAAAGTATCTCCGTCAGGCCGGTATACGGTTCTCCGAAGACTACATGTGGACGACTCTCAACAACTATCCATCTGTCACGGCCGCGCTTGTTGAACTGTTTCATCTGCGCTTTCTGCCGGATGCCGACGACAATGACAGAACGCTTGGGACCGCACGTCTCGAAAATGAGCTGGCAACCGCATTGGACAATGTCGCCAGCCTCGATGATGACCGTATCTTGCGGCGGTTTGAAAACGCCATCGACTCGATTCTCAGAACCAATTTCTTCCAGCTGGATGAAGCAGGTAAGCCAAAGACAACCTTTGCCTTCAAAATCGAATCCCGCAAGATCGAGGACCTGCCGCAGCCCCGCCCATTCCGGGAAATTTTCGTCTACAGCCCCCGGGTTGAAGGCGTGCATTTGCGCTTTGGCATGGTTGCTCGTGGCGGCCTGCGCTGGTCCGACCGGCCACAGGATTTCCGGACAGAAGTCCTTGGCCTGGTCAAGGCTCAGCAAGTCAAGAACGCCGTGATCGTTCCGGTCGGCGCCAAAGGCGGTTTTGTTCCAAAACAGCTGCCAGATCCCAGCACGGACCGTGAAGCTTGGTTCAAGGAAGGGACCGAAAGCTACAAGATATTCATCAACGCCCTGCTCGACGTCACCGATAATTTGGTCGACGATGAGGTTAAGCCTCCCCATGAAGTTCAGCGCTATGACGGCGATGACCCCTATCTTGTTGTTGCGGCGGACAAGGGAACCGCGACTTTTTCCGATACGGCGAACGGCATCTCCGAAGGACGGCACTTCTGGCTGGGCGACGCCTTCGCCTCCGGTGGCTCCGCCGGCTACGACCATAAGAAAATGGGCATCACGGCACGTGGCGCCTGGGAAGCTGTCAAACGCCACTTCCGGGAAATGAACCGGGACATCCAGACCGAGCCCTTCACGGCCGCCGGTGTCGGTGACATGTCTGGTGACGTTTTTGGCAACGGCATGCTGCTGTCAAAGACCACAAAACTCGTGGCAGCTTTCGACCACAGGGATATCTTTATCGATCCGGACCCGGATCCGGCCAAGACATGGACCGAACGCAAGCGCATTTTCGATCTCGGCCGGTCGTCCTGGAAAGACTACAATGAAAAGCTGATTTCCAAGGGTGGTGGAATCTTCCCGCGCTCGGCCAAATCTCTTGCGCTGACACCGGAAATACAGTCCCTGCTGGGCATTTCCCGCAAGAAGGCAACACCTCAGGAAGTCATGACGGCCATCTTGCGCCTCAACGTCGACCTGTTGTGGTTCGGCGGTATTGGCACCTATATCCGCGCGACAACCGAGACAGATGCGGATGCTGGCGACCGGGCAAATGATCCGATCCGGATCACCGCACCGGACGTGGGAGCAAAAGTTATCGGCGAGGGAGCCAATCTGGGTCTGACCCAGCTTGCCCGCATTGAATTCAACAAGAAAGGCGGGCGCAGTAACTCAGACGCCATCGACAATTCCGCCGGCGTGAACTCCTCCGATATGGAGGTGAACATCAAGATCGCTCTGGGCGCAGCTGTGAAATCCGGCAAGCTCGACATTGCCCAGCGGAACGAACTGCTGGCCGAGATGACCGATGAGGTCGCCGAACTGGTCCTGCGCAACAACTACCTGCAGACCCTAGCCATCTCGATGACCGAACGGCGCGGCAGTGAAGATCTGGGTTATCAAATCCGGATGATGCGGCAGCTTGAACAGGCAGGTCTTCTCAACCGGCAGGTCGAGCAATTGCCAGACGATGCGACTCTCGCTGAAATGCAAAAGGCCGGACAGACGCTGACCAGAGCCGAACTCGGTGTGCTTCTCGCCTACGCGAAAATCACACTTTACGACGAACTGCTGGACAGCCCGGTTCCCGACGATGCTTTCCTGGCCCGCGAATTGTTCCGTTATTTCCCAGACAAGATGGCCAAAGTCTATGCCGATGAGATTACCGGGCACCGGCTGCGCCGGGAAATCATCGCAACCATGATTGCCAACTCCATTATCAACCGCGGCGGCCCGACGTTCCTCACCAGACTGATGGATCAAACCGGTGCGACCCCATCCGAAATCGCTCAAAGTTTTGTCGCTGTGCGTAACAGCTTCGATCTGACCGACCTGAATACCGAGATCGATGCACTCGACACATCAATCGACGGAACAATCCAGTTGGAGCTCTATTCCAGCGTTCAGAATTTGCTACTCGAACAAGTGGTCTGGTTCAAACGTAATGTGTCGTTCGACAACGGAATTTCCCACGCGGTAGACCGCTTCAGGACGGGCATCCAGGAACTCCGCCCTCAGCTGAAATCGCTGGTCAACGAAAACCAGACGGAGCAAATCCAGGAGCTTGCGGCCCGCTATACTGCCAATGCCGTTCCTTCGAGCCTTGCCGAACGAATGGCATGGCTTCCGGTGGAAGCGGCCATCCCTGACATTGTCCTTATCGCGGAGGCCACCGGCGCCCAACTGAAGGAAAGCTCGACAGCCTTCTTCGACGTTGCAGGTCACTTCCGTATCGGCGCAATGGATGCATTGGCGCACGGGCTTTCCATCGCGGACTACTACGACGGACTGGCCCTCGACCGGGCACGGTCAACCCTCGCCGCGGCCCACCGAAGCCTGGCCGTTCAAGCACTCTCTTCTGGTGGTTTCGAAAGCTGGCTGTCGACTCACGAAACGGAAGTGGCCCGCACCAGCAGGACCGTGAACGAGATCCTCGAAGGCGACCTCACCGTCTCGAAATTCTCTGTTGCGGCCAGCCTGCTGGCGGAAGTGGCACGATAATCGCCTCTTGACCTGATACAGGACCGGCGTTCACTCTGCCGGTCCTTTCAGTTCACAGGCAAACATTACACATGACCCATCAGGCTCCGGCGGCCGGCCGTCTCGCCATCGTCTCGTGGACACTCTTCGACTGGGCCGCACAGCCGTTCTTCACCCTGGTCACCACTTTCGTCTTTGCCCCCTATTTCGCGTCTGCTCTGGCCGACACACCCGCTGAGGGGCAGACACTTTGGGGCTACGCGACAGCAGCTGCGGGTCTTGCCATCGCATTATTGGCACCTGTTCTTGGCGCAATCGCCGACGCGACCGGACATCGCAAACCCTGGATTTTGGGATTTTCAATACCTTTCGTTTTGGCCAGCAGCATGCTTTGGTTTGCCGCTCCGGAAAATCCGTTTGCCATCACCATTGCGCTTTTCTCTTTCGCTCTGGCCACACTGGCAATTGAGTTCGCGACCATCTTCAACAACGCAATGATGACCGCTCTCGTACCGCCAAGCCGCATCGGACGGTTATCGGGGAATGGATGGGCAACCGGCTATGCCGGAGGGCTTGTCAGCCTCGTCTTTGCTCTCGGGTTTCTCGCAGCCAACCCGGAAACCGGCCGTACACTTCTCGGGTTCGACCCTCTCTTTGGGCTCGATCCTTATGCCCGGGAAGGCGACAGGGCTGCGGGCCCCTTTTCGGCCATCTGGTACTTGCTGTTTGTTTTACCGCTGTTCTTGTTCACCCCGGACGCAAACAAAAAATCGGATCTTCGTCCAGCCATTACCGCAGGGATTAAAAACCTCGCTATCAGCGTCCGGCAGGCCCGCCAGCACAAACAGCTCTTCATCTTCCTGCTGGCCAACATGGCCTACAAGGATGGCTTGGTCGCCCTTTTTGCCTTTGGAGGGATCTACGCAGCCGGACAGCTTGACTGGGGCACCATCCAAATCGGCAGTTTTGGCATTCTGCTGACCATCACAGGTACCGCTGGGGCCGTCATCGGCGGCCGGCTCGACGACCGCTACGGGCCAAAGACTGTTCTGATGGGCGCATTGGGATTGCTGATGATTTGCGGAATTGGACTGGTGTCCATCGATCGTGGCACCATTTTCTTCGCGATACACTCGCCCGCACCATCCATGCCAGGACTGTTCAACTCGCCTCCGGAGAAGCTGTTCCTGATCCTTGGAGGCTTGATAGGCATGGCTGCAGGGCCTCTGCAGTCAGCATCGCGAACGCTTCTGATACATCTGGCGCCGAAGGAACGAATGTCTCAGTTTTTCGGTCTTCTGGCCCTGTCCGGCAAAGTCACCAGTTTCCTGGCCCCGCTTACGGTCAGTTTGATCACGCTCGCAACCGGCAGTCAGGCAGCAGGCATGTCCGCCATCCTGCTGTTTTTCGCCGTCGGCATCTGGCTTTTGAGAAAAGTCTAAGACCAGGAGCAAAGTTCATCCTTGTTGAAGTTGCTCACTTCAACAAGGATGAGAGAATTTGCTCGGCATTTTAAGAGGGTAAAAATGCTCTCATATCCCGGACGGGAAAAGGCCCGGGATATGAGATCGGTCATGCGACGTTGCGAACACCGGACAGGAAGTTGTCGACTTCCAGCTTCAGGCTTTCCGCCTCACTCTTGAGCACATGGGCTGCGGAGCTGATCTGGCGTGCGGTCGACCCGGTTTCATCGGCGGAGGCCGCCACTGTCACAATGCTGCGCGCAACTTCCTGAGTTCCGTTTGCAGCTTCCTGGATGTTCCGCGCGATTTCTTCAGTTGCTTGCCCCTGCTGATCGACCGAGCCCTGAATGCTGCTCGAAATCTCGTTCATCTTCTCGATGGTCAGGGAAATGCCCTTGATCGCTTCGACAGACCCTGCCGTCTCGCTTTGAACAGACTGGATCTGCGTCGAGATTTCCTCGGTGGCACGAGCGGTCTGGGTCGCCAGTTCCTTGACCTCTGCGGCAACGACCGCGAACCCTCTGCCGGCTTCCCCCGCGCGGGCCGCTTCAATGGTTGCGTTCAGCGCCAGCAGGTTGGTCTGCTCGGCCACATCCGTGATCAGCTTGACAACCTCGCTGATCCGATTTGCTGCCTGAGCAAGGCCTTCAATCTTGCCGTTGGTGGCCTGCGCTTGCCCCACTGCCTGCTCAGCAATCTGGGCGGACTGACCCATTTGGCGGCGGATTTCGTCCACCGACGCCATCAGTTCTTCCGCGGCAGATGCAACCGTTTCAACATTGGAGGAGGCTTCTTCCGACGCGGCCGCCACCGTATTACTTTGATGGCTCGTATCATCAGCGCCTTGGGTCAACGTGACCACGGCGCCATTCAGATCCCCGACCTGCGAGAGAACAGTCGACACCAGATGAGAGATTTTCTCATCGAAAGACAGGGAAAGGGCACCGATATGTTCGGCTCGGGCAATATGCGCCTGCTGCTGTTCCGCCTGCTGTTCGGCAAGAAGCTCCCCTTCGACAAGCTTGTCCCGGAAGACTTCGATCGCGGATGCGATTTCCCCGACCTCGTCATGACGATCGGTATCCGTGATCGGCTCATCATAACGCCGGTCGATCAGCGCCTTGATGCTGCCGACAACCCGCTCCATTGGCCGCCGTACGATTGCATTGCCAACAAGGTGGATCGAAAGTCCGACAACAAGGAGCAAAACGACGCCAACCGCAACGATCGTCATAATGATCTGGGAAGACGCAGCGCTCAAGGTCGCCGTTGGAACATTGACGATAACGGACATGCTGGCATCGGTATTGCCGACCTGCACCGGCATGATGATACGCTGAACCTCGGTGCCCAGAGTGTTGGAATAACCGATATAACTGAACGGCCGGCCTTCCTTCACCGCTGACAACACGGCCTCCGCGTATTCCTCATCCTTAGGAGATCTTCCTTCTCCCCAATCCTTACCCAATAAGGCTGGATCGGAATGTGAAATCCATTTGCCTTCGCGTGACACAAGCTGGACAGATCCGCTGTCGAGCGGGCGAAGCGCGTTGAGCTGTTTGGCCAGAGGCGTCAACATGATATCGGCACCGGCAACTCCAATGACTTCGCCAGCATCTCTAAGCGGGATACTGAAGGAGACGCCTGTGACAGTTTGGCCGCCGGCTTCCCAGCTGTAGGGTTCGGTGACGAAGTCCTTGCCGGATTTCATGGGTGCATGGAACCAGGTCGCAGACTCGCTCAGGTCCGTTATTGGCCTGTAGCCGATTTCCCCGTCAGATACTCGGTAGTAATAGGGAGTCCATTTGCCCTCGGCGTAGAGGTCGGAGGTGAGAAAATCGGCATCTTTCCCGTCGAACTTGTCATTGACGACAACACCCCAGGCTCCTGAAAGCTGGGGGCTGTTGACAACGGTTTCCTCGACAGCAGCCATCCAGCCAGCCCGGTCGATCAAACCGGCCCGTCTCAACCCGTTGAGACTGAACGCCAAGCCCCTTGCCGCAATCAGACCGCCATCCATCGTGCGTTGAACAAGCTCGGCCTGCTCACGAGCAACAGATTCGGCCTGTTCGAGAGCTTCGGCATGAATAACTTCAGAAGCTTTCCAGCCGATGAACCCAATTCCGACTGCCAGAACTGCTGTCAGTGCGGAAATGCTGATCGCAATCAGCTTTGTCGTAATCTTCGCATTCTTAAACATCAGGCTATATCCCGCCAGCCGTAAAAACCTTCCATGCCCGAAAAGGCAGGCACAGAACATTTACTGATGGGACATCACAAAAATTAATATTGGCTTCCCAACCCAAAAGTAATTTAGGAATTTTTCAGCATGAGTAGATAAATTCTTGAAAAACAACAAATCAGAGTCGGAAACAACTCTAGGTCACAGGCCCATAAATAAGACTAAAATGACGTGGAGTAAAAAACAGACCGGAAAAGCGCCGCAAGCGAGCCCTCCGGTCGGCTGAGAGTTCCGGCGCCGCAGATTGGACCTTTTCGACATTTCCCAGGAAATGCCAAGCTAAGCTGACAGCATCGTTACAAGCCTTTGCCCCTCACAAGAGGGCGGAATGCCGAAACCGGACGGTTTCCTGCAAATCCGCACCTCGTATGAAGGCAAGTCAGCTCTTGCCATTCCAACCCTGTTTATGGGCGCATAACCCGGTGCATTAATGCCTGAAGTGGCGCATGCCGGTCATGACCATGGCAAGCCCTGCTTCATCCGCAGCTGCAATAACGTCATCATCGCGCATCGATCCGCCCGGCTGGATGACCGCTGTCGCGCCAGCTTCAGCGGCGGACAGGAGACCGTCAGCAAACGGGAAGAAGGCATCAGAGGCGACAACGCAGCCTTTGGTGAGCGGTACACTCAACCCGGCTGCTTCCGTTGCATCCAAAGCCTTGCGAGCCGCGATGCGAGCTGAATCGACCCGGCTCATCTGTCCGGCACCGACGCCTACCGTTGCTCCGTCCTTGGCATAGACAATCGCATTCGACTTGACGTGCTTGGCAACACGGAACGCAAACTTGAGATCGGCGAGCTCCTGATCGCTCGGCGCCCGTTTCGTCACGACCTTGAGATCCAGGTCGTCCACGACACCGTTGTCGCGGGATTGGGCCAGAAGGCCACCCGCCACGGACTTCACAAAAAGGCCTTTGGAACGGGGATCGGCAAGACCTCCGGTCAGCAGAAGCCGCAGGTTCTTCTTCGACGCGATGATTTCTTTCGCCGCATCGTCTGCATCCGGAGCGATGATCACTTCGGTAAAGATCTTGACGATTTCCTCGGCAGCCGCGGCATCAAGCATGCCGTTCAGGGCAACGATTCCACCGAAGGCGGACACCGGATCGCAGCGCAGGGCCAGTTCGTAAGCCGCTTTCAGGCTCTTGCCCTCGGCCACACCGCAAGGGTTGGCATGCTTGATGATCGCAACGGCACTGGTGCGGGCCGGATCGAACTCGCTGACCAGCTCGAATGCTGCATCGGTATCATTGATATTGTTATAGGAGAGCGTCTTGCCCTGAACCTGACGGGCGGTGGCGACACCCGGGCGGTTCTCGCCAGTCTTGTAGAACCCGGCAGTCTGATGCGGGTTTTCGCCATAGCGCATGACTTCCGCCAGCTCACCGCCGACAGCCCGGTGTGCCGGGGTTGCTTCATCCAGCTGATCTGCCAGCCAGTTGGAGACCGCTGCATCATAGGCAGCCGTTCGGGCAAAGGCCTTCAGCGCCAGCTTCTTGCGCAATGCAATCGGCGACTGTCCACCATTCTTGTCCAGTTCGGCGATCACATCGTCGTAGTCGGCCGGATCGGTGACGACGGTCACATAAGCGTGGTTCTTGGCTGCGGCACGGGTCATCGCCGGCCCGCCAATGTCGATATTCTCAACGCCAGTGGCATAATCCGCGCCCTTGGCGACAACATCCTCAAACGGATAGAGATTGCCGCAGAAGAGATCGATGCCGGTAATGCCGTGATCCTCCATCGCCTTCTGGTGGTCGGCGTCATCGCGGATCGAAAGCAGGCCGCCATGCACCGCTGGATGCAGGGTTTTGACGCGGCCATCCATGATTTCCGGAAAATTCGTGACTTCGGAGATATCCAGAACCGTCAGCCCTGCATCCTTCAAGGCCTTGTAAGAGCCTCCGGTCGAAACCAGCTCGACGCCCCGCTCGGAAAGCGCTTTTGCAAACTCGACCAATCCGGCCTTGTCGAATACGGAAAGAAGGGCGCGCTTAACGGGGACGAGCGGCGGAACAGGTACGCTCTTGGACACAATGGCCATCGATATTGCCTCGCGGT
>JBNKOQ010000046.1:0-14167 GCA_050294735.1 Roseibium sp.
TTCTGGTAATGGAGCTGATCCCCGGTCTTCCGATCACGCAATATTGCGACAAGCATTGTCTCGCCATAGATGAGCGACTGTCGCTTTTTCTAAAGACCTGCGAAGGCGTCAAGCAGTTTTGTACCGTCACGGTCTTCGATATAGACGCCGCTGCCTCCGGTGACGATCCGGTTCGGCGTTTCACCGCGGGCATGCTGGGCCAGATGGGTAGAAGGGTGGAAAAAGCTTGAGCGGTCCCACTCGTCGAGCTGGTCGTTCTTCAACATGTTGATCGTCCTTTTCGTTTTGAAATGTGTGTTTTGTGTTTGCTCAGGCCCAGTCGCGGCAGACGTATTTCACGTCCATGAAGGCCTCCAGGCCCTGGCGGGCGCCTTCGCGTCCAAGTCCCGATTGTTTCATCCCTCCGAAAGGGATGGGGAACCCGGTGATTTTCGTGCGGTTGATCGCGACCATGCCGAATTGAAGCGCGCGGCTGAGACGGTAGATGCGGCGCGGGTCGCTGGTGTGGACATAAGCGACGAGGCCATAATCCGTATCGTTGGCCTTTGCCGTCACTTCTTCTTCGCTGTCAAACGGTGCAATGGCAGCTACGGGACCGAAGGTTTCCTCGGCGAAGATCCGAGCGTCGTCGGGAACGTCGATCAACACGGTGGGCTCGAAGAACAGATCGCCTGCCGGGTGAGGCTTGCCGCCCGTCAGCAGTCTCGCTCCCCGCCTTACCGCGTCTTCCACATGTGCAAGCTGCTTGGCCATGGCCATTTTGTTCATCAAGGGGCCGATGTCGCAGTCATCGAGCCCGAACCCGACCGTAAGTTTCGAAACACGTTCAGCAAACTGCCTGGAAAAGCGTTCATAGACGGAGCGCTCGACGTAGATGCGGTTGGCAGCAAGGCAGTCTTGCCCGGACGTGGCGAACTTGGCGGCAATGGCGAGGTCCACCGCTTTTTCCAGATCGGCATCGGCGAAGACCATCAGCGGGGCGTGCCCGCCGAGTTCAAGCACCAGGTGTTTGACCGTGTCGGCGGATTGACGGTAGAGCAGGCGGCCGATTTCCGTTGACCCGGTGAACGATATGGCCCGCACACGGGCATCTTTCATCCAGGGCGCGACGATTTCCGGAGCCTTGCCGGGGAGAACGTTGAAAACCCCTGGGGGAATACCTGCCTGATCGGCCAATGCCGCCAGAGCAAGGGCGGAGAAGGGCGTCTCCTGCGAGGGGTGAACCAAGACGGTGCAGCCGGCGGCCAGGGCAGCCGCAGCTTTGCGTGTGATCATGGCGGAGGGGAAATTCCATGGCGTGATCAGAGCGGCAACACCAAGGGGTTCGCGCCAGACTTCCATCTCGGCATCCGGGAGATGAGAGGTGACACCTTCTATATTGGGGCGCTTGGCTTCTTCTGAATAAAACTCGACGAAGGAGGCAGCGTAGTCGACTTCGCCGCGGGCCTCCGAAAGCGGTTTGCCTTGCTCGCGGGTGATCAGGATGGCGAGATCTTCCCGGTTCTCAATGATGAGGTCATACCAGGCTTTCAAGCTCTTGGCGCGCTCCTGAGGCAGCAGGGCGGACCAATGTCTAAATGCGCGTGCAGCAACATCGACGGCTCCGGCTGCCTGGGCGCCGGTAAGCATTGCCACATCCCCAAGCCAGCTGCCATCAGCCGGATCGGTGACCGGGAAAACGTTGCTTTCGGAGGTTCCCACCCAGCGGCCATCCAGGTAACCGAAACTTCTTATGAGGCGCTTGTTGTCCAGCTGGCTGAACAAGGAGCAGTCCAGAGGTGTTTCCTGGTACGTCTGCATGGTGATCCTCTCCAGTTTGAGAGGAAAAGGTTAGACGCCCGCCCGGGAACGATCCGGCTGTTGTTGGTTGGTAGAGATGCGCTTTCGTTCTCATTCGTCCGGATTCTCGGATGTTTCGTCTTCGATGAGCTGCGTCAGGAAGCCGCTCATCGGGAAGGCCGTGCGCGGTTTGACGGCTTTGGTCACCACGTAGGTGAAGTAGCGGACGATGCCGAGATTCATGTCGAGCAATTTGTCGATGAGACGCTGGTAAGCATTGATGTCGGGGGCAACGATTTCCATGAGGTAGTCAAGCCCGCCCCCCAGAGCCCAGCAGGCCGTTATTTCTTCAAAGCCGGCGATCGTCCGCTCGAACTTCTGGAAATATTCCGCACGGTGATGTTCAAGCTCAAGAGTGACGAATACGGTCACATGCGAGGTGAGTTTCCGCAGGCAAATGTCAGCGTGATAGCCTTGGATAATCCCGGCCTTTTCCAACCGCTCCAGCCGTTTCCAGCAGGGGCTGGGGCTCAGGTTAATGCGTTTGGCCAGATCGGCTTTGGAAATCCTGGCTTCATCGGCGAGAACTTTCAGGATCTCCAGATCGCGATCGTCGAGTTTCAGCATTTGGTCCTGTGGTCTGGTTCTGGTTTCTGGTGCGCAACCCGGGCGGCGTCTAAACGGACATCAGCGTGCCAAGGTCGGATTTGGTGATCCAGTCAAAGGCCAATGTGGCAATTGCCGTGTCCTGGACACCGGTTCCGGTGAGGTCGCATATTGTTATCTGGTCTTCATGCGTTCGTCCTGCCGTTTTTCCAGCGACGATATCCCCCAGCTCAGCGACACCTGTGGTGTCTTGAAACACACCTGCCTCGAGCACGGAACGAAGTTCCCCGAGTTTCTCGCACTGCGAGATCCGGTCGCAGACAAAAAGATCAGCGCGGGCTGCAACGGCGACGGCAAGCTCGTTCTTGTCTTCCTGATCGGATCCCATTGCGGTGATGTGAAGCCCAGGATGGAGAGCGGCCGCGTCGAGAATCGGCGACGTGGCCGGAGTTGTTGTGATGACGAGCTGGCTGGCGGCGACCAATTCGGCCGGATTGCTTACAGCAGCGGCCTCGCAAGCCAGCGTCAGGCTCATCTCCTGCGCCAGCTGGTCCGATTTGTCCTGGTCACGGCCCCAAATCAGGATCCGCTTTACCGGGCGGACCTTCGCGGCGGCCAGAACCTGCAGGCGGGCCTGAACGCCGGTTCCCAGAACGCCAATCGTATCGACCGTCTTCGGCGCCAGATGACGCGCGGCGACAGCACCTGCCGCAGCCGTACGGATGTCTGTCAGATAGCCGTTGTCGAGGAAAACAGCCTGAACCAGCCCGGTTTTTGCCGACAACAGGATCATCAGGCCGTTAAGACTGGGCAATCCGATCGAGGGGTTGTTGAAAAAGCCCGGGCTGACCTTGATGGCGAAGCCTTCGAAACCCGGCACGTAAGCCGTTTTGACATCGACTTCGGCGTTAACGTCTTTCATGGCCATCGACAGGATCGGGGGCATGACAACCTGGCCTGTGGCCAGTTGTCTGAATGCGGTTTCGATGGTGTCGATGATGCCGATGTCCAGCTCGACGACCTGCCGGAGCTGACTTTCCGTCGCAATTCGAATGTCATGCGCCATATGAGGTGCCCTTTACGAGATAATCGCCAAGAGACATGTCCTGTCCCGAGATGACTTTGGTGAAGTCGGTCATGTCGACATTGCGGCCGGTTATGACGGTTGCAACCGGACCGGTAACTTGAGGGAGTTTCCCGGCCAGTAGGGCTGCAATGCCTACAACCGATGCGCCTTCTGCGATGTGGTGTTCCTCAAAATAGAGTGTTTGCATCGCCGCATAGATCTCCTCTTCACGCACGAGGATGACATCATCCAGCAGATCCTGGCACATGGCGAAGGACACTTTGTTGGCCATTCCGATCCCGCCGCCGAGAGAATCGGCGAGACTGGGAACTTCTTCAACGTCCTGCGGACTGCCAGCGAGCAGCGACGCCTGCATAGCCGCTCCACGGTCCATGCTGATGCCTATAACCTTGATCTGCGGGTTTATGGCCTTTGCCGCGAGTGCCATGCCGGACGCCAGACCGCCGCCGGAGAGAGGGATCAGAAGCATCGACAGCTGCGGCGCGTCCTCCAGCATTTCCAGCCCGATTGTCCCCTGTCCGGCAATCACATGGGGATCGTCGAAAGGCGAAACTTCGAAGGTGCCTTCGCGCTTCGAGAGTTCCTGGCTCTCTGCAAGAGCGTCATCCTGACTGCTGCCGACGATACGGATGTCTGCCCCCAGTGCCCTTATGCCGTCGACTTTGGTGGTCGGGACCAGGGACGACATGCAGATGACGGCCTTCAGCCCCAATTGCCGGGCAGCATAGGCAACACCGCGTCCGTGATTGCCGGTGGAGCAACACGTCAGCGTCGTGGTGCCGGGCGGTGCGTTGAGGGCTGCGTTGGTCGCCCCGCGCAGTTTGAAAGCGCCCGTCGGCTGCATTGTCTCCATTTTCAGCAGAAACGGAAAGCCGATGCGGTCCGTAAGGAAGGGAGAGGGCAGCAACGGTGTTCTGACAACCTTGCCGTCAATGGCGCGCCGCGCGGCCAGAACATCGGCCAGTTTCAGTGTCATCGCCATTCCTTTCGGCCTTTGCCACGCCAGCGCGTATCAATGCTTGTAGAGTTAAAGGTACACAATAAAGTCGTACTACTGTCCGGAAAACACGTTTCTGATAATTTTTCTTGCGATTTTACGAGTTTGTGTCAACTGTTGTGTACAAATAATATCGAATGAGGCTTCTCATGTCGCACCTTGGACTGCCATTCACTTTGGAAGAATACCAGCGCCGTTTGTCTCTCGTTCGAGCACAGATGGCGGAGCGGGGGATTGACGTCCTGTTCGTGGAGGACCCCTCTAACATGGCCTGGATCAGTGGCTATGACGGTTGGTCTTTCTACGTCCACCAGGGGGTTATTGTCTTCCTGAACGAGGATCCGGTCTGGTGGGGGCGCCGCCAGGATGCCAATGGCGCGCTCAGGACCGTGTGGATGTCGGACCAGAATGTCCGTTTTTATGTCGACGGCTACATCCAGTCGTCGGAATGCCACCCGATGGAAGACCTGGCCTCTGTGCTGGTTGAGAAGGGCTACGGCAACAAGCGGGTCGGGGTCGAACTCGAGAACTATTATTTTTCCGCCAAGGCCTTTTTGACCCTTCAGGCCGAAATGCCGAATGCCACCTTCGTCGATGCGACCGGGCTGGTGAACTGGCAGCGCGCCGTGAAGTCCGACGAAGAGCTGGTCCACATGCGCAAGGCGGCGCGGATTTCGGACAAGATCATCGCCGGTGTCTTCGAGCGCGTCGAGCCGGGAATGCGGAAGGTCGACCTTGTCGCCGATATCTATGGCGATGCCATTCGCGGCCTGGATGACGCCTGGGGCGATTACCCCGCGATTGTACCGCTCCTGCCCAGCGGATCAGCCGCCGCGGCGCCTCATCTGACATGGGACGGGCGGACGATGGAAAAAGGGGAGGCGACATTCTTCGAGATTTCAGGATGCCACCGCCGCTACCATGCGCCGCTTTGCCGGACCATTTTCCTGGGAAAACCGCCGGCATTCATGGTGGAGGCGGAAAAGGCGCTGGTCGAAGGCCTTGAAGCCGGGCTTGAGGCCGCGCAAGCCGGGAACACGGCCGGAGATATTTTCCGGGCGCTGGCCAAACCCCTGAAAGCTGCAGGCATCGAACGCAGCGCGCGGGCGGGCTATCCGATCGGTATTTCCTATCCACCCGATTGGGGCGAGCGGACGATTTCCATCCGCGACGAAGACAAGACAGTTCTGAAACCGGGAATGACGTTCCACTTCATGCCGGGACTGTGGATGGACGACTGGGGGATGGAAATCACCGAAAGCATCCTGATTAGGGAAACCGGGCCGGCGGAATGTCTGTGCAGCATGCCCCGTGAGCTCTTTGTGAAGGAGTAAGGCCTGGATGACTGCGGACCTTCTGGACGAGACAATCCGGATTTTGGACAGGTTGATTGCCTACCCGACAGTTTCGGCGGACTCAAACCTCGAACTGATTGCCTACACCGGGGAGCTTCTGGAAGCCTGCGGTGCCCGCGTCAGGATTTTGAGAGACGAGAGCGGCAGCAAGGCAAACCTGTTTGCCACGCTTGGCCCTGACGGTCCGGGAGGCGTGGTGCTGTCCGGCCATTCCGACGTTGTTCCGGCGGATGCGGCGGAGTGGACCGCCGATCCGTTCCTGCTGCACCGTGATGCGGACCGCCTCTACGGGCGGGGAACTTGCGATATGAAAGGCTTCATTGCCGCAGCCCTTGCCATGGCGCCGGCGTACGCGCGCCTGGAGCTGGCGCGGCCACTGCATTTTGCCTTCACCTATGATGAAGAGGTGGGGTGTCTGGGTGCACGTCATCTGGTCGAGGAGCTGAAACGGGACGGTCTGAAGCCCTCCGTAGCCATCATCGGCGAGCCAACCGAAATGCGTGTCATTGAGGGGCACAAGGGGTGCTACGAATATGCGACCAGTTTCCACGGCACGGACGGTCACGGCTCGGAGCCCGACAAAGGGGTCAATGCCATCCACTATGCGGCCCTCTTCATCAACAGGCTGATGGAAATTGGTGAGGAGCTGAAAACCCGGAGCGGGGCTGACACCCGGCGTTATTCGCCGCCCTGGACGACGGTTCAGGTGGGGCAGATCGCTGGCGGGCTGGCCCGTAATGTCATTGCCCGGAATTGCTGCGTTGACTGGGAAATGCGCCCTGTTCGCTCTGAAGACAGCGAGATGGTGAAGCGGCAGATGAAGGACTATTGCGACCGGGTTTTGCTGCCGCGTATGCGGCAAGTCAGCCCTGACGCTGATATTGTGACGGAGGTCATCGGCGAGGTCGCGGGGCTTGCGGTCCTGGACGACAATGAGGCGCGGGACATTGTCACTGCTCTGACGGGAGCCAACACCTGCGATGTCGTGGCTTTCGGCACAGAGGCAGGGCTGTTTCAGGCGCTGGGCATGTCGGTGGTGGTCTGCGGCCCGGGGTCCATTGCCCAAGCTCATCAGCCGGACGAATATCTTGCGGTTGATCAGCTCGCCAGCTGCCTGACGATGCTCAAGGGGCTGGAACCGATTTTGGAGAGACCGGTTCAATGATGGGCGCCGAAGAGACGGCTCCCGACGACCCCGCGGAACGCTTGGCGCGGGCGGCCAATTCCCAGGAACGGTTCGAAATCATGTATTCGACGCTCCGGGATCGCATCTGCCTGCTGACCTATCCGCCCGGCATGCAGCTGAGCGAGGAGGCGCTGGCCCAGGAGTTCGGTGTCAGCCGCTCGCCGCTGCGCAAGGCGCTCAAGATTCTCGAAGCAGATGGGTTGATCCAGTCGCGCCAGGGGGTCGGAACCCTCGTCACGGATGTCGATATCGAAGAGCTTTCTCAAGTCTATCAGCTGCGCATGGAACTGTCGGAAATGACGGCCCGGCTCCTTCCAAGCGAGCTTGACGGGGAGCTTCGGGGCAAGTTCGAGGCGATGTACCGGCGGGCTGGCGAACTCGTCGAAACGCCCAGCTTTCAGGGCTTTGCCCGCCTGAATATCGACTTCTTTCACTGTTTCCAGCTTTTGAGCGGAAACCGGCCGCTGCAGGAAGTCTCCGAGCGGCTGTTCTACCTGACCTGCAGGATCTGGCTGCGGCTGGTCGGGCCGGAAAAGCTGCCACAGGAGATCGGCATTTTCTGCGGCGAGATTTTCGACATCACCGAGGCCATCCGCCTCGGCGACGTCAAGGCCGCCGCCCTGATCCGCCGCGCCCACCTGTCCATGAGCTACACCCGCCTTGTGGGGTATTCCGGGAAAACAGGCGCCTGACTGGCTGATGGGCTGCAGTCTTGATTGAGGGAAGTGTCAGAGGGCGTCAGGTGCTGGATCTGCATGGTAGGGCAAAGACTGCATTGTTTATTGGCGCTTATGTCAGGTTCTTTAAAAATTGGGCAGGGCCAAGCAGCATACCAGCGGCAAACCGACGCCCTTGTTAAAGTTGTCCGGCAGGCATCATCCTCGACCCGTTCGCAGACTCTGGCCCGACTGGAGTCGCGGCGCTTAGGGCAGGGCGGGGTTTCGAGAGGGGCGAGCGCGAGTTAGCCAGCTACGACATTCGTGCGAGAGGCTTTAACTGGCTGCGATCCGCGCGATTTCTTGAAGCTCTATGTCTGGGGCGATTTCAACGAGATACGTTCGCCCCGCCGACTTGAGCGGGCTTGCTCGCGCGATTTAGAAGTGGTGTGGCTGATGCACAAACTCATCCCCGACTTCAAAGCGATTGCCGATTTCCGCTGCGACAACGGCCCCGCGATTGTCGGCGCGTGCGGTGCTTTCGTACTTGTGGCCGAGATGCGGGACTGTTTGCGGCTCGGTTTGTTGCACTGGACGGCTCGAAGTTCCGCTCTGCCGCCAGTCCATGTCAGCAGATCGAGCATAACCTCAAGGCGTCGTAGATCGCTGCATGGACATTGCGGGATGCCTGGGCGTCGCCGATACGATGGAGTTCAAACCCGTCACGCGCCATGGGCTGTGGAGCGAGTTCCTTGAGTGCATGGAGATCGGTCACGCCATCATTGCCGGATCGGTCGCGCAACTCGATGAAGATGTCGCTGATCGGGATTGTTCCCATTTCCACGACGACCTGATCCACAACCCGTTCTTCGGTATCGTGCGTCAACTCGTTCATCAGAACGGCTTCCAGCCGGTTGCCGCTCTTTCGCACTTCTGTAAGGCGCAGATGCGGATCGGCGCGGAAGCCAACTTTGGCGAATTCCTTGTGCCAGCGGGTAACCTCTGGATAGACGAGATCCTGTCCGATCGTGGTGTCGATGGTGGCGAGCTGTACCCGGGCACCGTCGTTCAGCGCCGTCTGGACGGCGAGAAGTGCCGGGTGGCGGCCGGTATTGTCCCAGACGAGGATGTCGCCTTGCGGTTTGACCTGCCTGCCAACGATGTCCCAAGTGCTCAGCACCAGTTCTTCGCCCGGGCCGAACGCCATCTGCGGAATGCCGCCGGTGGCAAGGATGACGAGATCCGGATGGAGCTCGAGAATGTCGGCCGCATCGATGTAGCGATTGCACTCGACCTGAACGCCGAGGATCTCGAGTTCAGCCAACCGCCAGTCGATGATCCCGACGAGATCGCGTCTCCAGCTACCTGCAGCCAACAAGAGTTGACCGCCCGGTTGCGGAGCCGCTTCGAAGATCCGCACCCTGTGGCCGCGTTCTGCGAGCACGCGTGCAGCTTCCAGGCCGGCAGGGCCGGCGCCGATCACCACGGCATTGCGTTGTTTTTCGGCTTTGGCGATGTCATGGCCGACGGTGAGTTCGCGCCCGGTTGCCGCATTGTGCAGGCAGTGGGGGCGGTGGGCTGACTGGCAGTGGCCGGCACCCACGCAGGGGCGAATGCGCTCTTCCTCGCCACGCATCAGCTTTGCCACCATATGCGGGTCGGTCATATGAGGGCGGGTGAGGCCTGCCATGTCGATATGGCCTTCGGAAACGGCAAAACGCGCAGACGCCATGTCGGAGAGCTTGGCGGCGTGGAAGACCGGAAGACCAACCTCGCGCTTGAAGCGGCCGACGGCCGAAACCCAGGGGGCTGCAGGTGTGCCCATGCCGGGAAAGGTCTCCTCCGAGAGCGCGCGGGCGGTATCCATCGAGCCGTAAAGTGCATTGAAGAAATCGACGGCGCCTTCGCGCTGCAGGATCTGCGCCGCCTCGATGCATTCCTCGGCCGAGAGCGTGCCATCGATGCCCTCATCAACCACCAGACGCATGCCAACGATGAAGTCGTCGCTGACATTGCGGCGGATCTCGTCATGCACCATCAGCGCGAAGCGGATGCGATTGTCGAGCGAACCACCGAAACGGTCGGTTCGGTGATTGGTCTTCGGCGAGAGGAACTGGCCGATGATATGGGCCGATGCCAGTGTCTCGATCCCGTCGAGTCCGCCTTCCTCGCAGCGGTGCGCGGCCTGGCCATAGGCCTTGATCACCCGGTGGATGTCATGCTCGTCCATCTCGCGCGGGATGGCCCGGTGCAGGGTTTCGCGGATCGGCGACGGGCCGATGGCCGGCAGCCAATCCTGCGCGTAAGGGTCGCCCCGGCGTCCCAGATGGGTGATCTGGCACATCAGTGCCGCGCCATGGGTATGCATGCGCTCGGAAAAACGCTGCAGATGCGGGATGATTTCGTCCACCCCGACATTGAGCTGGTGGAAGATGTTCGGGCTGTCTATATCGATATTCGATGATCCGCCGAACATCGACAGCGCTATGCCGCCCTTCGCCTTTTCCTCGTGATAGGCCTGATAGGCCTCCTGCGGAAAACCGTCCTTCTGCAGCCCGCAGGCATGAGCTGTGCTTATGATGCGGTTGCGCAAGGTCAGTTTCTTGATGGTCAGCGGTTGAAGCAGCGGATCCCGCTTCGCGCCCCGGTCCTGGTCGCTCATCTGTATTCTCCCACGGGTGCATTTCCTCCAAGATCGGTCTTGTCGACGACCGTCAGAGCACCTTGGACAGGAATTCCCGTGTCCGCGGATCCTTTGGCGCGTCAAACAGCTCGGCCGGCGGTCCGCTTTCGACAATCCTGCCGGAATCAGTAAAATAGACCCGGTCAGAAATTTCCTTGGCAAAGCCCATTTCGTGGGTCACGAGAACGCAGGTCATGCCTTCCTCCGCCAGTTCGCGGATGGTGAAGAGCACTTCGTTGACCGTTTCCGGGTCGAGTGCTGCGGTGACTTCGTCAAACAGCATGATATCGGGGCGCATGCAGAGGCTGCGGGCGATCGCCACGCGCTGCTGCTGGCCGCCCGAGAGCTGCAGCGGATAGGCGTCTTCCTTGTCGCGCAGTTGCACCTTCTCAAGTAAGGCGCGGGCGCGCTTTTCAACCTCGGCCTTGTTCTCGCGCAGCACGAGAACCGGGGCCATCATGACATTCTGCAGAACAGTGCGATGCGGAAACAGATTGTACTGCTGAAAGACCATTCCGACCTTGCGGCGCAAGGCCAGCTTGTCGAGCTTGTCGTCATGAACTTCCTGGCCTTCCACCATAACTGATCCGGCGTTTACGGGGGTAAGCCCGTTGATGGTGCGGATGAGGGTGGATTTGCCCGAGCCCGACGGCCCGATAATGCAGATGACCTCGCCCTTTTTCACTTCCAGGTCAATGCCTTTGAGGACTTCGAAATCGCCAAAGGACTTGCGCACATTGCGCAGCGAGATGATCGGTTGGTCAGGGGTCCAGCTGTTGGCAGCATTCATGTGAGACAGTCCCTTGTCAGGATCCGGCCGAGAAACGGCGCTCAAGCCGGCGCGTGTAGATGGAAAGCGGATAGATGAACACAAAGAAGATCGTCATCAGGAAGAGATAGAACGGAATCAGGAACTCCGGCCGAGAGCCGGCGGCTTCCATGGCGGCCTGGGTATTGCCCAGCGCCTCATTGACGCCGAGAATCGCGGCCATCGGCGTCATCAGCGTCAACAGCGCGTACCAGTTCATCCAGGGCGGCAACATCCGGCGCACGCATTGCGGCAGGATGATGTGACGCAGCGTCTGACCGCGCGTGAAGGCGAGGCTTTCAGCGCTTTCCCACTGACCGGAGGGGATGGAGGCGATGGCGCCGCGCAGGATTTCGGCAATGTTTGCCATTACCGGAAGGGCAAAGCCGACAGTTGCCTTCAGCCAGTCGGGAATGAGGACTTTATCGCCGCCCGGCAGCGTCACCTGGAACGGCACGAGGAGCATGATCGCAAACAGGATCACCAGCCAGGGCGAATTGCGGAAAAGGTGAGTTACAAACTTGGCCGGCAGGCGGATGAATGCGCTTGGGCTGATCTGCATGAAGCCGAGGAACAGTCCGGCCACGGTCGCGAGCGCCATGGCCAGCACACTCATCAGCAGGTTGAGAAGGAAACCCTTGAGGATGAAGGGTATCCACATGACGAGTGCGGGGAGTGCCGACATCTGGCCAGAACCGGCATCCTGCGCGGTTGCGGTGAATGTCGCCGCGAGCGTCGCTGCAAGACACAGACCGCCGGCAATGGCGGGAGCGCGCCAGGTCAGTCTGGTAACCGAATAGGACATCATTGGCCGTACCCTTTCAGTGCCAGCTTGCGTTCGATAAACGACATGATCTGCGCGATGACGGCAACGAGCAGAATGTAGAAGACAAAGAGCAGGACCATCATCTCGGGGACGTTGAGGCTGTCGGACCAGATATTGGCGAGCGTGTAGGTGATTTCGGGAACCGCGATCACATAGGCGAGGGAGGAGGTCTTGGCGAGACTGATGATGTTGTTGGTGAGCGCCGGCAGACAGAAACGAAAAGCGAGGGGCAGGGTGATGTAGATGAAGATCTTGAGGTCGGAGAAGCCCAGCGCTTCAGCCGCTTCCCTGGTGTGGTGCGGAACCGCCTCGACACCCGAACGGAAGATCTCGACATTGTAGGCACCGCCGAAAATGCCGATGGCGATCACAGCCCAGCCGAATGCGCCTATGATGGGCTCGTACCATCCGCCCATATCGACCTGCGGTGTGACGGCGCCCAGTCCGAAATAGAAAAACAGGAGCTGCACGATGGGCGGCGTATTGCGGAAAATCTCGATATAGGCCGCTACAACGATGCGCAGAATCCTGGATTTCGATGTCTGAGCTCCCGCGCCAAGGACACCAATGACAAGCGAAACAGCGATGACGGACGTGATCAGCTCGACAGAAATCCACATGCCTTCCACGAAGCGCGACCAGTCGTAGGGGTCGTAGAAAGGCGAGAAGTTGATGCCTGCCGTCTCGTTCAGCCGTTCAAAAAACGGTGCGATGATCTCTAGCAAGGAGGACGTCTCCTGTCTTCCCGGGTCAACGACGCGCCAGCCACCTGATGGCGACGGGACGCATGGTTTGCCTCGAATAGGATATAAGCCAGGAGCATCGGGCGATTTGTCGGCATCGCCCGATGCTCAGGCGGCGATGCGTCCTAGTTTTCCAAGTAGCTGTCGTCGTACTGCAGCTGGTCGTGCATCTTCTGAATCCACGGCGATGGCTTGATTTCCCATTTCTTCTCAAGCTCGATCAGGGTGCCGTCCTTGTGCCAGTTGTAGGCCATGCCGGCCATGAAGGTCCCCCAGATGCCATCCTTTTCCTCAAGCGGAACAGCCGCGCCCCAGGGGTTGGAGAAGACGGTGTCGACCGGCATTTCGTAGCCGTCCCACTCGCCACTGGCCAGGTCGGCGGAAATCGAGGTGTCGTCATAGACCCAGGCCACGCATTTGCCGGAGCGGAGTGCCTGCTTGGCTTCGGTGTTGCCGGAGAACGCGATCACCTTTGCGCCGAACTCCGTCTCGGCAATCTTGTTGTAGAATACGCCCTGCTTGCCGCAGACCGGCTTGCCCTTGATGTCGTCCCAGGAGGAAATCACGCCTTCCTTGGCCATAAGGGTCGGGCCGGAGGTCCAGTAGGACGGTTCGATAATGCCGACGATCTTGCGACGATCGGGACGGTCCGACATGGCGCCGATCAGCAGATCGACCTTGCCCTGTTGAAGAAATTCCATCCGGTTTGCGGAGGTGATCACGATGGGCTCGAGCTCGACGCCCATGTGGTCGGCCACGGTCTTGGCGAGATCGACCTCAATACCCTGCAGCGAGCCATCGGGCGCACGGAAGGCCCAGGGCTTGAACGCGCCCTGAACGCCGACGCGCAACGTTCCGCGGTCGAGCACTTCCTTGAAGCGGTCATTCTGCACGTCCTGAGAAAAGCTTGTGCTGGCAGATGCGGCGAGAACCGCAATCGTGCTTGCGATGATAGCCAGTTTTTTCATCTTCGAATTCCTCTGGTAGTTTTTACCATGGTTGGTGGATATTTTGACTTCCGGTATGTTCCGGAATTACTTCGGCTCCGCTGGGACGCCGAATTCCTTTGCCTGTCGGGCGAGAAATCGGGAGACCTCATTGTCCGTCGTGGCCTCGTCCCAGGACAGATGAGGGGCGATTTTCTGCGCCGTCTGAGTGGCGGTATCATTGTCGATAAGCGATTTCCATGTCGCGCCGGTCCGCGTCGACAAGACGCCATTCAGGTCGAAGGCATGTTCGCGCGTTACCGCCCGAATGGCCGGATCGGCGACAGCTTTTGCATGCGCATCAGCCTTGCGAACCGAAAGGATTGCGTCGCGCGGCGCGCCGATGGGATCACCGCCAGCAGGGTGATACCGATTCCCATCCCGGCGGCTAAGGTCAGATTTACCAGATTGAAGGCGGGGTTACCATGCGAGACGTTAAACACAACCCGCATCAC
>JBNKOQ010000047.1:0-14154 GCA_050294735.1 Roseibium sp.
GGCATAAACATACGTGAGGTCGGCATGACCATCGCCGCGCCGTGTCGGGGTTCCGACCGCGATGAAGACCGCATCGGCTTCGCGGATCGCATCGGCGGGGTCGGTGGTGAAGAAAAGCCGTTCCTCGTCAACATTCTTGGCGACCAGTTGTTGCAGGCCCGGCTCGTAAATCGGGATTTCCCCGGCGTTGAGGGCGTCGATCTTGCGGGTATCCTTGTCGATACAGGTTACCACGTGACCGAAATCGGCAAAGCAGGCTCCCGAAACGAGACCGACATAACCCGTACCAATCATTGCAACGCGCATGGTTTCTTCCTGAGTTCATAGCCAGATGCGGGCATCTGCTCCATCAGGTCCGTGGAGCATGGTGATTGTTCACCCGCTAACAGTTGGATGTTGCTTTAGCATGACAGCCCCAGCTGTCCATAGGCCGCTCCGAAAACGCATCGCCGCAGGGTCTACTTTTTACGATGGTTCACAAAATAATAGGTAAAAAATCCTAATTGCAAATAGTTCGCAATTGCATTGACAGGGTGGCGTCAGATCGCGTAGTGCTTCTGACAGAGACAAAAGGACGGAGAGCGGTCTATGAAGCGCGTTTGGAAAATTGGTGTTGCTGGCGCGGCGGTGGCTGCAGCGTGTTTTGCGGCGCCGGCTGCCTGGGCAAAGGATCCTTTAAAGGTCGTCACGACCTTTACAGTTCTTGCCGATATGGCGCGCAACGTTGCCGGTGATGCGGCTGTCGTGGAATCGGTCACCAAGCCGGGTGCAGAGATTCATGGCTATCAACCCACACCGAGAGATCTGATCCGGGCCCATGACGCGGATCTGGTGCTATGGAATGGCATGAACCTGGAACTCTGGTTCGAGCAATTCCTGAGCAACCTGAGCGATGTTCCCTCGGCGACCCTATCCGACGGTGTGGCGCCAATCTCGATCCGTGAGGGGGACTACGAAGGCAAACCCAATCCGCATGCCTGGATGTCACCGAAAAATGCTCTGATCTATGTCGACAACATCCGTGATGCGATGGCGAAGCAGGATCCGGATCATGCGGCTCTGTATGAGGCGAATGCTGAAGCCTACAAGAACAGGATCCGGGAAACTATTGCACCGCTGAGCGAGATGATTGACAGGGTCCCGGAAAAACAGCGCTGGCTTGCCACCTGCGAAGGCGCTTTTTCTTACCTGGCGCGGGATCTGGATCTCAAGGAAGTTTATCTTTGGCCGATAAATGCGGATCAGACCGGCACTCCTCAACAGGTCCGTAAAGTGATTGATGCTGTCAGGGACCACGATATTCCTGTGGTGTTTTGCGAGAGCACGGTGAACACGGACCCGGCCAAGCAGGTGGCCAGGGAAACCGGGGCTGCCTATGGCGGCGTTCTCTATGTCGATAGCTTGTCGGAGGCTGACGGCCCGGTTCCGACCTATCTGGATCTTCTGAGGGTGACGACAGAAACCGTCGCGAATGGACTGACCGGGAAACAGACGGTTGATTGAATGTCGCTGACATCGGTTTTGCAGGCGGACTTCAGTGTTCGCTTCATTTGATACGAGTGTGTACTTTGAATTTCATGAAACCTGAGAACCTGCAAACGACCGGGCTGTGGGCGGAACACGTCACAGTGACCTATCGAAACGGCGTGACGGCCTTGAGCGACGCGAGCTTTTCCGTGCCACGAGGGTCAATCGCGGCTCTGGTTGGCGTCAATGGTGCTGGAAAATCGACACTGTTTAAAGCGGTTATGGGATTTTTGCCGCTCGCGGGTGGAGACATCCGTATCTTGGGCCAGTCGGTGAAAGCGGCCCTGAAAGATGGCGTCGTGGCTTACGTTCCACAGGCTGAGGAGGTTGATTGGTCTTTTCCTGTCCTGGTGGAAGATGTTGTCATGATGGGGCGTTATGGCCGGATGGGTTTCTTGCGGATCCCGTCCGATGCCGACCGCAAAGCTGTGGCGGATGCCTTGCAGCGGGTTGGAATGTCTGATTTCCGCAAGCGGCAGATTGGAGAGCTTTCCGGCGGACAGCGCAAGCGGGTTTTCCTGGCTAGGGCGCTGGCGCAGGACGGGCAGGTGATTTTGCTTGATGAGCCTTTTACCGGCGTTGACGTTCAAACCGAGGAAGCGATCATAAAGCTCTTGCGGGAGCTTAGGGACGAGGGGCGGGTGATGCTCGTGTCGACCCATAACCTCGGATCTGTTCCCGAATTTTGCGATCACACAGTCCTGGTCAAGGGAACTGTGCTCAAGCACGGCCCGACGGAGACCACTTTCACGCGGGAGAATCTGGAAGCGGCCTTCGGTGGCGTGCTCCGGCATTTTGTTCTCGGCGGTTCGGACCTGCATGAAGACGATGACGCTCGTACGGTGACCATCCTGACCGATGACGAGCGCCCGGTGGTCATGTACGACGACAAGACCCGGACCCAAAGCCAGCCGGAGACAGCAGGAGACCCGTCATGATGTCGGTTCTTCTGCAGCCGTTTGAATACGGCTATATGACCAATGCCATGTGGGTCAGTGCTCTGGTGGGGGGCGTGTGTGCCTTTCTATCGGCCTATCTCATGCTCAAGGGCTGGTCTCTGATTGGCGATGCCCTGAGCCACTCCATCGTACCGGGGGTCGCTGGGGCCTACATGCTGGGCTTGCCATTTGCGCTCGGCGCGTTCCTGTCCGGCGGCCTCGCCGCGGGATCCATGCTGTTTTTGAACCAGAGAACCGGGCTGAAGGAGGATGCCGTCATCGGTATTATCTTCACCAGTTTCTTCGGCCTGGGGCTTTTTATGGTGTCGGTGTCCCCCGTGCCGGTGAACGTCAACACCATTATCATGGGCAATATTCTGGCCATTACGCCGGAAGATACCCTTCAGCTGGCCATCATCGGCTTTGTCTCTCTGGCGGTCTTGCTGGCGAAATGGAAGGATCTGATGGTTGCCTTCTTTGACGAAAACCATGCCCGGTCCATCGGTCTGAAACCCGACCGGCTCCGTTTCATCTTTTTCGTGCTGCTGTCGGCTTCCTGTGTAGCTGCCCTCCAGACCGTTGGTGCCTTTCTGGTCATTGCTATGGTCGTGACGCCTGGTGCAACCGCCTATCTTCTGACCGACCGCTTTCCAAAGCTGCTAGTCATGAGCGTGAGCATTGGGGCCGTGACAAGTTTTCTCGGGGCCTACCTGTCCTTCTTTCTTGATGGCGCGACGGGAGGCATCATCATCACATTGCAAACCCTGATTTTTCTGGTGGTCTTTGTTGTGGCTCCAAAACACGGTTTGCTAGCCGCCAAACGGCGGGCCGCCGCTGCCCTGCGCCGGGCAAAAACGGGAGAGGCTTGATGGCAGACCTTCTGATGCCCTTCCAGTTCGGCTTCATGCAGAATGCTTTCTGGGTGACTCTTCTACTGGCGCCGCCGACGGCCATTCTGTCCTGCTTTTTGGTGCTCAAGGGGTGGTCTCTGATGGGTGACGCGGTTAGTCACGCGGTGCTGCCCGGTGTCGTGATCGCCTATATGCTCAATATCCCGCTGCTGATCGGGGCTTTTTGCGCCGGCATGACCTGTGCGCTGGCAACCGGCTACCTGAAAGACAACAGCCGGGTGAAGCAGGACACGGTGATGGGGGTTGTGTTCTCGGGAATGTTTGGCTTCGGCATGGTGCTCTACACAAAGGTCGAAACCAACGTGCATCTGGACCATATCCTCTTCGGCAACATGCTGGGGGTCGGCCCGGCGGATCTTTGGACCGCGGCTCTGGTTGGTGGCTTTGTGACCCTGACCCTCGTGGCCAAATGGAAAGACCTGCTGCTGCATGCATTCGATCCGGCTCAGGCCCAGGCTATCGGCCTGCCAGTCCGGGTTCTGCACTATGGTTTGCTGGCGATCCTGTCGCTGACAATCGTCTCGACCCTCAAGGCTGTGGGACTGATCCTTGCGATCGGACTGCTGATCGCGCCCGGGGCAATTGCCTTTCTGCTGACCCGCCGGTTCCTGCCGATGATGTGTGTTGCAATCGCGGCGACCCTGCTGGCAATGTTCAGTGGCGTGTATCTCAGTTTCTGGATCGACAGCGCACCGGCGCCCACAATTATCCTGTTTCTGACCACCGTGTTTGTGACGGCGCTCTGTTACAGGCAGATTGTGAACCATCGTCACGACCGGCGGCGCCTTGTGCAGGAAGATGCGCAGCCCCTGTAACGTCAGATGTTCCAGATCCGTTTCGCGTTTCCGGCATAGAGCGCGCCGCGTTCTTCGGAGCTGCAGGGCGCCGTGAGTGCGTAAGTCGCGGCAACCCAGGTTTCGAGATTCGCGCCGAGTGTGCAGACAGGGCTGTCCGAACCCCAGACCACGCGGTCCCATCCGAATGCGTCGATCATATGCTCTGCGTAGGGGCGCAAGGTCTCCAGCGTGAATGTGCCGCCTGTGTAGGCAATGATACCTGAGATCTTTGCGTTCACATTCGGGCGCTGGGCGAGGTCGGAGATGTGATCCGCCCAGTCGCCGAAATGATCTTTCTTCATGTCCGGCACACCGCAGTGATCGACGACAAAGGTGACATCGGGAGCGGCATCGGCCAGCTTTGCCGCCAACGGCAACTGCCGCTGCAGTACGCAAATATCGAATGGCAGCCCAAACCCGGCCAGGCGGCGAATATTTTCCTGGAACAATTGTGTCGTTGACAAGTCATCGGGCATCACGTGAAGGACGCGCCGGAGGCCTTTGACGACGGTCCGGTCCAGTGTGTCCAGATAGGCTGCAAAATCGTCTTGCTCGGGTCTGCCGCTGGCGATCGCACCCCGGATCAGGCTGTCTTCTTTCTTCATCAGACCGGCGACCATGGTCGTCTCCCTGGCGATATCTGCCTGCGCGACATCAACCTCCATATGCAGGGCCGCGCCGATACCGACCCGTGCGGCAACCTCACTGTAGGCCTCATAGGTCCAGTCCCTGTCCAGAGCGGGAGCGTCCGACAGCCATGGGTAGGAGAGCCGTGTTTTGTCCACGAGGTGAAGATGTGTGTCGATCAGCATGAAACGGTTCCTCCATTGGCCCAAGTGCATCGGCCCTGCCTCTTTGGTTCGGGAGTTGAGCTTGACAGCTGATCTGTGTCAAGTTTAGATATAAAAGTTAGTTCCGAATATGAAATTCAATGCGTGAGCAAGATGGCTTGCCTTGTTTGTATTCCGGCAAACGATTTTGAACTCTGGGAGGATATCCATGAAACATCTTGCTCATGGCGTTTCGGCGCTTGTGCTTGGCGTTGTCTGTGCAACGGCCATTCAGGCCGGTGAATTTGACGGCGTGACCCTTGATGCCAAGCTGATCGGCGGTCAGCAGTATGAAGCGCTTTATGCGCGCATTCCCGAATGGGAAAAGGCGACGGGCGCCAAGGTCAATATTATCTCGAAGAAGAACCACTTCGAACTCGACAAGGAGTTCAAGTCCGATGTTGCCGCCGGGACGACCGGCTGGTGCGTTGGTTCCAACCACTCTTCTTTCGCATCACAGTATCCGACGCTCTATACGGATCTG
The DNA here is from genome assembly GCA_050294735.1 of Roseibium sp. Classification (GTDB taxonomy): domain Bacteria; phylum Pseudomonadota; class Alphaproteobacteria; order Rhizobiales; family Stappiaceae; genus Roseibium. The sequence continues at coordinate 5,527 of JBNKOQ010000047.1, forward strand.
ACCGGTCTGATCCCCGCGGAAGATATCGCGGGCTTTGTTGGCGCCAACATTAAGGCGGCGACACTGGACGGCAAGCTGGTGATGCTGCCGCGGGCGCAGTTCGATGTGTCGGCGCTCTACTACCAAAAGGATCTCTACGAGAACGAAGAGAACAAGACGAAGTTCAAGGCCGAGTACGGCTACGACCTTGCTGTTCCGGAAACCTGGCAGCAGGTAACGGACCAGGCGACGTTCTTTGCCGATCCGCCGAACTTCTACGGCACACAGTATGCAGGCAAGGACGAAGCGATTGTTGGCCGTTATTATGAAATGGTTGTTGCCGAAGGCGGCAAGCTGTTCAATGACGACTTCTCTCCGGCATTCAATTCTGAAGCAGGCGTTCGCGCTCTGAACTGGTTCATCAACCTTTACAAGGCTGGCGCGGTTCCTGCAGGCACGACCAACTATCTCTGGGACGATTTGGGCAACGGCTTTGCCTCCGGCACCGTCGCCCTGAATCTGGACTGGCCGGGCTGGGCCGGTTTCTTCAACGATCCGTCTGCGTCCAAGGTAGCTGGTAATGTTGGCGTTGCCCCGGCTCCGAAGGGCTCTGCCGGCGTCCGCACCGGCTGGTCCGGGTTCCATGGCTTCTCCGTCACGGAAGATTGCGCCAACAAGGAGGCAGCCGCCTCTCTGGTGAACTTCCTGACCAACGAAGACAGCCAGAAGCTGGAAAGTGCAGCCGGCCCGCTGCCGACACGCACGGCCGTGTGGGAGTATGTTTCCGAACAGGCCAAGGGCGATCCGTACCGCGCGGAAGTCCTCGCGGCTTTCAAGGAAACCGCCGCGACTGCATTCGCTGTCCCTGCGACGCCCTACTGGATTGAAGCAACCAACCTCATCTATCCGGAGCTTCAGGCTGCCATCCTTGGCGACAAGACGGCGGAAGAAGCCCTTCAGGACGCCTCTGAGGCCGTCGATGAAATGATGCAGGAAAACGGGGTTTACTAATCCTCCCCCGGTTCGGGGCGGCGCAAAGCGCCGCTCCGGTACCTGAAGTCCATCGGAAGTTCATTATGCACCGTATCAAATTGCCACCGTGGCTGGTCTTGCTCCTGCCTGCGATCATCGTCCTGTTGGCGGTTGTCATGCTGCCGCTGCTGCTGTCGCTGTACTCGAGCTTCACGGCCTACCGGTTGACGAGGCCCGACAGTCTTTATCGCTGGATAGGAACTTACAACTACGAGAAGGCGCTGACGGATGCCAAGTTCTGGGCCGCGTTTGGTCGCACGGTGCTGCTTCTGACCATTGCGCTGAACCTTGAAATGCTGCTCGGCCTCGGGCTCGCGCTCCTCGTCTCCAAGGTGACCTATGGCCAGCGGGCCCTGCGGACCATGATGATGTTTCCCATGATGTTCTCGCCGATCCTCGTGGGCTTCCAGTTCAAGTTTATCTTCAACGACAACGTTGGTCTGGTGAACAACGCCCTGCAAAGCCTCGGCTTGAGCAATCAGGCCATTCCCTGGCTTGTCGATGGCAAACTGGCGATGTTCTCCATTATTTTTGCAGAGATCTGGACATCCACCAGCGTCTTCGGAATTCTCATTCTCGCAGGGCTGTTTGCCATTCCAAGAGATCCTCTTGAAGCGGCCAAGGTCGATGGCTGCACCAGCTGGCAGACATTCCGCCACATCACCCTGCCATTCATCATGCCCTTTATCTACATCGCCATGGCGATCCGCTCCCTCGATGTGGCCCGTGCCTATGACATCGTGCAGATCATGACCAATGGCGGTCCGGCGCGCCGGACCGAGCTGATCTGGACCCTGATCGGGCGGACCGGCTACGTGGATGCCAAGATGGGATACGCCAATGCCATGGGGTACATCTCGATCTTCCTGGCGATCTTTTTCACAATCTACTTCTTCCGCAAGCTGACGGCGGCGCGGAACGAACTCGGCATGGGGGGCTGAGCCATGGATGCCAATCTCTCCCACCGTTTGCAGGGCAGGGCGCTGAAAGCCGCGCATTTGCTGACGCTGTTCGTCGCCATGTCGATCATCTGCCTGCCCGGTCTCTGGATCGTCCTGAATTCATTCCGGCCGACCGTCGAGATCATGGCCAAGCCGCCGGTCTGGATACCCAATGAGCTGAACCTCGATCACTACCGGGCTATGTTTGGCGGCATAGGGGAAGGCGGCGTGCCTGTCCTGACCTATTTCCTGAACTCGCTGGTGATTTCAGTCACCTCGACGGCCATCGCATTGCTGATCGGCATGGCGGGGGGCTACGCTTTTGCCCGCTACCGGTTCAGCAACAAGGCATTGATCTTCATCGCCTTGATGGCGACCCGCGCGGTGCCGGGCGTTGCCCTGTCGCTGCCGCTTTTCATCATCTACGCCCGCGTCGGCATCATCGACACGCACTTCGGCATGATCCTGACCTATGTTGCGATGAATGTGCCGTTCACGATCTGGCTGATCGACGGCTTCTTCCGTCAGGTTCCCAAGGAACTTGCCGAGGCTGCCGAAATCGACGGCTGCACCCGCTGGCAGGCATTCTGGAAAGTGGAATTTCCGGTTGCCAAGGCAGGGATCGCGAGTGCCGGCATCTTCGCCTTCCTGACATCCTGGAACGAATATGCGCTGGCCTCCCAGCTCACCCGATCCGTGACGTCGAAGACCATGCCCGTCGGGCTGCTCGACTTCACCTCCGAATTCACGCTCAACTGGGGCGGCATGTGCGCCCTGGCCGTTCTGATGATCATCCCGGCTCTGGTTCTGACGTTCATCGTCCAGAAGCATCTGATTGCTGGTCTGACCTTCGGCGGCGTAAAGGGATAAGAAAATGGCTGAGGTACACCTCGAAAAAGTCGTCAAGAACTACGGCAAGCTGGAAGTCGTTCACGGCATCGATTTGGAAATCGCCCACAATGAGTTCGTTGTTTTTGTGGGTCCCTCCGGCTGCGGCAAGTCAACGACCTTGCGCATGATTGCCGGGCTGGAAGGCATCAGCGGCGGCAACATCCGGATCGGTGACCGTGTGGTCAACGATCTGCCGCCACGCGCGCGCAACATCTCCATGGTGTTCCAGAACTACGCACTTTACCCGCATATGAGCGTTCGCGAAAATCTTGGATTTTCCCTGAAAATCGCCGGGAAGGACAAGGCTGCTATCGAGGCGGCGGTTGAAGAAGCAGCCGGCATTCTGTCGCTGACACCGCTGATGGACCGCAAGCCGGGAGAACTTTCCGGCGGCCAGCGCCAGCGGGTTGCCATGGGACGGGCAATCGTGCGCCATCCCGATGTGTTCCTGTTCGATGAGCCTTTGTCGAACCTGGACGCCAAGTTGCGCACTCAAATGCGGGTCGAGATCAAGAAGCTTCACCGCAAGATCAAGACCACGATCATTTATGTGACCCACGACCAGGTCGAGGCAATGACCCTGGCCGACCGGATCGTGATCATGCGCAACGGCCATATAGAACAACAGGGCACGCCGCTTGATGTCTTTACCAATCCGTTGAACACATTCGTCGCGACTTTCATCGGATCTCCTCCGATGAACCTGATCGATGGAACCGTTGCGGGCAATCAAGTCGTTTTCAGCGATGGCAGCCGTCTTCCGGTGCCGCAGGGCTACAAGACAACAGAAGGCCAGAAAGTTCAGTTTGGCGTTCGTGCCGACAACATCATGCCGCAGGGACATGCGCTCCCGCCGGAAGAGCACATGGCTGAGCTGGACATGACGGTCAGCTTGTCCGAACCGCTCGGAACCGAGACCATCTTGTTCGGTGAGATTTCGGGAACCGAGATCCAGGCGAAAATGCTGAACCCCCGTCCGGTTGAACCCGGAGAAACGATGCGGTTCCAGATCACACTGGACAAGTGTCATCTTTTCGACGCCGAGAGTGGCGCAACACTGAAAGTCTGACTTTATGGCTCGGATCGAACACATCGAGATCTTCATGCTGGACCTTGTTCCCAAGGTTCAGCGGACCGACGCCATTCAGTCGTTCAAGAGCCAGGAAACACCCTTCGTGCGCATCACCGACAGTGATGGCGCGACGGGTACAGGCTACAGCTATACGATTGGTGACGGTGGCCCGGCGGTCATGTCGCTGCTTGAGCGCACGTTTGCACCGCTGCTGCTTGGCCGCGACGCTGAGGAAATCGAGGCGATCTGGCGCGATCTCCTGTTCGCAAGTCATGCGACCGCTGTCGGGCCGATCATGTCTCTGGCTCTTGCAGCCGTCGACACAGCCCTGTGGGATTTGCGCGGCCGCAAGAGCGGTCTGCCGCTGCACAGGTTGGCAGGGGGTGCCAAACGCAGCGTGCCGCTCTACACCACGGAAGGCGGCTGGCTGCATATAGAGCCTAAAGCTCTTGCCGATGACGCGCTGGCGGCTCAATCGCAAGGGTTCTCGGGCAGCAAGGTCAAGATCGGCAAGCCTCATCTGTCTGAAGACCATGCGCGCCTGGAAACCGTCCGCGAAGCCGTCGGTTCAACTTATGAAATCATGACCGACGCCAACCAGTCGATGACTGCCGCACAGGCGATCCGTTACGCGCCGATGCTGGAAGACATCGGCATTGCCTGGTTCGAGGAACCTCTGCCGGCCGATGACATCGCCGGCCATGCCAGGTTGGCCTCACAGTGCCGGGTGCCGGTTGCTGTTGGCGAGAGCCTCTATTCACCGGGGCAATTCGCCGATTATGTCGCCGCTGGCGCCTGCGGCATTGTTCAGGCTGATGTGGCCCGTGTCGGGGGCATCACACCCTGGCTCAAAGTCGCGCATATGGCTGAGGCTCATAACATGGCCATCTGTCCGCATTTCCTCATGGAATTGCATGTCAGCCTTGTCTGCGCTGTGCCGAACGCACCGTGGCTTGAATATATTCCGCAACTGGACGATATCGCCGCCCCCATGGTTATCAGCGGTGGCCGGGCCGTTGCACCGGTATCGCCCGGTCTTGGCATCGAATGGGATGAAGACGCTCTGGAGGGCCGCCGTGTCGAGGGGCTGTCCATGATATTCACGCGAGGAGGAAGCTGATGGAACGCAAGGCAAGTGTAATTGGTCTCGATGCGGAAGGGATCGCCGAATACAAGCGGCTCCACGCGGCTGTCTGGCCAGGCGTTCTGGCGAAAATCACCAACTGTAACATTCGCAATTACTCGATTTTTCTGAAAGAACCGGAAAACCTGCTGTTCTCCTACTTCGAATATCACGGGATGGATTTTGCCGCTGATATGGCGAAAATGGCCGATGATCCCGAAACACAGCGCTGGTGGGATGTTTGCATGCCGCTGCAGCGTCCGTTGGAAACACGCGCTGAAGGGGAGTGGTGGGCTGAAATGGAAGAGGTGTTTCATCATGACTGAATTTGATCCCAAGTCCCTGCGCCAGCGCGTCGAGCGGCCGAAAAAGAGCCAGCCGATCGTCATTTTCGGCTCGGGATCGATTGTCACCGATGCTCATCTGCCCGCCTATCGCCAGGCAGGCTTCTCTGTTGCCGGCCTATATGACCCCGATCTGGAAAAGGCTGAAAAGGTGGCCGGCGCCTGGGACACGCAGGCATTCGCTTCGATGAGTGAGGCTATATCGGTCCCCGATGCTATCTTCGATCTCGCAGTGCCGCCGGTGGCTATTCCCGGCATTTTGGAACAATTGCCCGAAGGTTCCGTCGCGCTGATCCAGAAGCCGATGGGGTCGGACCTGACCGAGGCCAGCCGCATTCTCGACATTTGCGAGGCGCGCAATATCCGGGCAGCAATCAACTTTCAGCTCCGCTTTGCGCCGATGTCGTTGGCACTGAAGGATGCGATTGCCAAGGGATGGCTTGGTGAGGTCGTTGATTTCGACGCTTGGCTCGCGCTCGATACGCCCTGGCACTTGTGGCAGTTTCTCGCCGATTTACCACGCGTCGAGATCCTGCTGCATTCGATCCATTATCTCGATACGATCCGCGACGTGCTGGGCGACCCGAAAGGGGTCTATGCCAAGACGCTGGGGCATCCCTCATCGAAAATTGCGCAGACACGGACATCCGCCATTCTTGATTATGGCGATCGTGTCCGCTGTTCCCTGTCGATCAATCACAACCACAGTTTCGGCCGGAAGTATCAGGCTTGTGAATTCCGCATCAGCGGCACCGAAGGCGGTGCCTACATGAAGCTTGGTGTGAACCTGGACTATCCCAAGGGGGAGCCGGATGAACTCTGGATCTATCCGAAGGGTGGAAGCGACTGGGTGCAGGTGCCGCTTGCCGGGAACTGGTTCATCGAAGCCTTTGTCGGCCGGATGACCCAGGTTCAGCGTTTCGCAACAGGCGAGGATGCTGTTCTGGAAGGTTCCGTTGCCGATGCCTGGAACACCATGGCGCTCGTTGAAGCAGCGTATGAAAGCAGTGCTTCTCCCGCCACAGCTCTTGCCAAGAGATCGTAAGACATGCTTGAGCAAACGACATATTTTGAAGACTTTCAAATTGGCGATGGCCGCAAGACAATTGGACGGACCATCACCGAGACGGACTTTGTTGTGCATGCCGGTCATTCCGGGGACTTTTTTCCGCACCACCTGGACGCCGAGTTCTGCAAGACGCTGCCGTTCGGCCAGAGGATCGCGCATGGCACGATGGTCTTCACCATCGGCGTTGGCCTGACGGCAACCATTATCAATCCGGTTGCCTTCTCCTATGGCTATGACCGCATGCGCTTCATCAAGCCGGTGTTTATCAACGACACGATCCGCTCCGAGGTCGAGATCATCGGCAAGGAAGTGATGGAAAAGCGCCCGGGGTATGGACGCGTCGTCGAACGTCTGACTGTCCTGAACCAGAAGGATGAGACGGTTCTCGTTGCTGACCATATCTACATGGTTGAAATGCGCGAAGAGGCGGAGGCCGTATGACAACTCCCTTTATCCTTCTGTCGGACAAGGACAATGTGCTGGTCGCCATGCGCCACGTGAAGGCAGGGACCAGCCATGACATTGAAGGCGGCGCTGTGACCTTGAGCCTCGACATTCCGCTCGCCCATAAGATCGCCCGCTGTGACATTGCCGAAGGCAGCACGATTTTCAAATACGGTATGCCGATTGGTGTCGCGACCGCTGCTATCGGGAAGGGGGAGCATGTGCATATTCACAATATCCGGTCCGCATATACGCCAACCCATTCCCTTCAGGATGCGGATGGCCGGGAACCGCTGGAGCAGGACAAGGCAGGTGCGGTATGACTGGAATTAAAGGTTATCTGAGACCGGATGGCCGCAAGGGGATTCGCAACACTGTTGTGGTCGCCTATCTGGTTGAATGCGCTCATTTCGTTGCGTCGAAAATCGTAGCGGGCTTCCCTGATGATGATGTGCAACTTATCGGTTTCCCGGGGTGCTTCCCCAATGAATATGCCCAGTCGATGATGGAAAAGATCTGCACCCATCCGAATGTGGGGGCTGCGCTGTTCATTTCTCTTGGCTGCGAAAGTTTCGACAAGGTTCGGGCAACGCAAGCGGTGGCAGACAGCGGACGCCCGGTGAAAACGCTGGTGATCCAGAAGTCGGGCGGCACCAAGTCGACCTGGGAGCTTGGTCAGGAGTGGGTGCGCGGGGCGCTTGCCGAGGTGGATAAGGTCGAGCGGGTGCCGATGGACGTGTCCGAGCTGATTATCGGAACCATCTGCGGCGGCTCCGATGGCACGTCTGGCATATCCGGCAATCCGGCGGCCGGCAAAGCATTCGACCTTCTGGTGTCGGAAGGAGCAGCCTGCATCTTCGAGGAAACCGGTGAGCTTATCGGCTGTGAGGAAATCATGGCGGAGCGTGCAGCAACGCCGGAACTGGCCGACGAGCTGCGGGCCTCCGTCGCCAAGGCTGCGCGATACTACGAAACACTCGGCTATGGATCCTTTGCGGCTGGTAACGCCACGGGCGGCCTGTCGACGATCGAGGAAAAGTCTCTCGGCGCCTATGTGAAGTCGGGTGACAGCCAGATTGTTGGGTTGATCAAGCTGGGCGACGTACCGCCCACCGGCGGCCTCTATTTGATGGATGTGGTGCCCGATGGGGATGTCCGCTTCGGGTTCCCGAATATTTCGGACAACGCGGAGATCGTTGAGATGATCGCTTCGGGCGCGCATTTGACGTTATTTGTGACTGGCCGCGGCTCAGTGGTTGGCTCTGCCGTCTCTCCAGTGATAAAAATCTGCGCGAATCCGGATACCTACCGAAACCTCTCCGAAGATATGGATGTGAATGCGGGAGCAATCATCGAGGGGGCGGCAACGCTTCAAGAGGTCGGGCAGGAAATCCATGACCTTGTCATTGCGGTCGCCAGCGGCCAGCCAACCAAATCCGAAGCTCTCGGCCATCGGGAGTTCATCCTGACCTACAAGACTTTCGAGCCCATCGGACCGGCTTGCCTGCCGCGTTCCGCAGCTTGATGAAACACCGAGGAAAAACATAGATGAACCGACTTGAAGGAAAGACCGCTTTGGTGACGGCGGCGGGCCAGGGAATCGGCCGGGCAACTGCATTGCGCATGGGCGCTGAAGGCGCGCGCGTTATCGCGACGGACATCAATGCGGATCTGCTGAAAGAACTCGAAGGTCAGCCAGGTATCGAGACGCGGGTCTTGAACGTCCTCGACAA
>JBNKOQ010000048.1:0-14134 GCA_050294735.1 Roseibium sp.
TCTGCCGTGAGGCGATCCCGTCTTGTCATTACATGATCGCTGCCTTTGGCGGTGGAGATGTGCCATTGGCGGACTACGCGATATTCGGCAGCCAGAAATTGGCCGACAATCTGACCAAGGTCATGGCCGATCGACATGCCTGTATCATGTCCAATCACGGCGGCATCGTTGTCGGTGAGACGCTGGAACGTGCACTCTGGCGGCTTGGAGAACTTGAAGCGCTTGCGCGAGCTTACGTGCTCGCGAAATCGTTTGGCGAGATCAAGCTTCTGACACCTGAGGAAATCAACGAAGCCTTGGAAGCGTTCGGGAATTACGGCCCACGGTAGCAGACTGCCCGTGGAGGCCAGCCCTCTGCCATTGTCGATAACACGCTCGACCGCCAGTTCGATGTTGAAGCCCCTGACAAAGCCTTAATAACGGATGTCGTCCTTCAAGCGCTTCTCATGGCTGTTTGGAGGTGCAGCCGAAGGAGCAGGGATCGCAGGTCACAAAGTGCCGCTATGTCGGACGTATGTGCACTACTTAATTGCCAATGGGACGGGCGATACGTTCCTGAGTGTAAGACTGAAATGGGGCCGCTTGTGGACTGGCAGCTTTCGGCGTTAAGAGTGGTGATACTGGCAATTCAACGCCGTCGCACCGATTTCCCTAGTGGGCTCTGCCTAGGCGTCAGGTCAGGCTTTTGGAACCGGTACATCCGGCCCAAATCGGACCTGAATAGGTCGTTGATCGACGAACATGAGCTGCGTCAAAGCACTCATTGATGCAACGCGCAGGACCTCGGACCGCGCAGGTAAGCAGGGCGCGACTAGAAGGCCACGGAACTATTACACAATCCTGTTTTAGACCGTCGGGTGCTTCTACCGGGAAATTACCTAATATGCGGCAGTCACAATAATCTCGACCTTGAGTGTGTCACGCGCCAATCGCGCTTCGCCGCAAGCGCGGGCGGGCGCGTGGCCGTGCGGGACCCAGGCGTCCCATACCGCGTTCATTTCGTCGAAATCTTTCATGTCGGACAGCCAGATGATCGCTTGCAGGATACGGTCCGGGGAAGATCCGGCTATGGCCAAAAGCCGTTCGATCCGCGACAGGCAGTCGCGTGTCTGCTCCGCGACGGTTTCGCCATCCCCGACCTGCCCACACAGATAGGCGACGCCGTTGTGCCTGACGATCTTGCTCATGCGTTGTCCGGTTTCCAGCCGTTCGATCATTTTCCCACCTCAGCTGTTTCATGCTCCGCCAATGCGGCGATTTCGCCCAATGTCACCGGCTTGAGCGGCGGGCGGATCCTGTAATAGCCGGTTTCATCGGGCGGAATGCCGTTGGTGTCCGACAGGATCCGCGCCACCGAAAGTCCGCAGTAGCGGCCCTGACAGGGTCCCATTCCGGCGCGGACAAAGGCCTTGGCCTGGTTGGGACCGAGACAGCCCAACCCGGCCGTGCGCCTGATGTCGCCGGCGGTGACTTCCTCGCACCGGCAGACGATGGTGTCATCAGCCGGCGCAAGGGCGCCTGCATAGGGCGGATAGGCGGCGTCGATGAAGGGCCGGGCGGCGCATTCAGCGCCGAGGCCACTTCGCAACGGACGGGCTTCGGCATCACGGTCCTTTTTCGTCATCTTGCTCAGATCACAGGCCATTTCGAGCGCAGCGATCTCGCCTGCAAGGGCCGCGGCTTTTGCTCCGCCAATGCCGGCCCCGTCGCCTGCAACAAAAACGGTGGAGACGGCCGTACGCCCCCATTTGTTGCATTCCGGTACAAAGCAGTTTTGTGGGGCATCCCATCGGTGCGGAATGTCGATGGATCGCGCGGCCTGGGTATTCGGCACGACGCCGTGGTGCAGCAGCACGGTGTCGCAGGCTATCCGGTGCTCGGTGCCGCCAACGCGGAACGTCACGCCGCTTGCGCTCCGGTCGCCTTCGACAGCGATGTCAGAAGCGCCGACATGGCGGGCTATGCCAGCGCGGCGCAATTGCCATAACATCCGGAGTCCCTTGAGCAGATAGGGCCAACCGCGCAACGCACCGCCGACATGTCGCAGCGATCGTGCCAGATCGGCTTTCGTTTGTGTCTCCACAAGGGCAAGGGGCGGCACACCGGCCCGCACCATCTGGGTCGCGACGAGATAAAGAAGCGGCCCCGCCCCCACCAGGACGGCACGCTCGCAGGCAATGCCCGATTGCTTGAGCAGGATCTGTGCCGCGCCGGCGGTCATCACACCCGGCAAGGTCCATCCCGGCACCGGCATCGGCCGTTCCAGCGCCCCCGTGGCCAGCAGGATGCGCCTGCCCTCGGCGAATTCACCCTTGCCGTTCCGGGTAAAGCTGACGCGGGTTGCCTCCTCGATTTGCCACACGACCGCACCTCTCAGGTGGGTAATGTTGTCGTGCGCCAGCCCCCGCGTAAGGATCCGGCCGTCGGTGAAATCGCTGCCAAGAATGGCGCCGCGGGTTTTGCTGGCGCGATCCACATCGCGGTAGATCTGCCCGCCCGGTGCCGGCTGTTCGTCGAGCAGCAGGACCGACAATCCGGAACCGGCGGCGCGGCGGGCCGCGGACATGCCGGCGGGACCGGCGCCAATGACGATCAGGTCGGCGCTATGCATTGTCGGCACCCTTGATCGACGGCCTTTCGATCTGGAGCCCCTCGGTCACTTGCAGCATGCAGGCCTGGCGGTTGATCCCGTCGATTTCGACCAGGCAATCGTAGCAGGCACCCATCATGCAGAACGGTCCGCGCGGCGCGCCCGAAACCGGGGTATGGCGAAACGGCATCACGCCGGCCACCAGCAGGGCACCGGCAAGGTTTTCGCCCCGCGGCAAGGAAAGCTCGCTGGAGCCGAAGCGAACGGTCACCCGATCGGTTTGCGGGCCGATTTCACGAAACTTTGAATCGGGCTTCACTGAACACCTCCAAATCGGGCGCGGCGTCCGCCCCTTCGAGCCAGTCCGGCAGGAAACGGGCATGGGCCGCGGCAAGGGTGACGCCGCTGTGGCAGGTCACGAGATAGGCGCCCGGCATGTCCGGGCTTTGCTGGTAGATCGGCAATCCGTCGGGCGACAGGATCCGCAAGGCTCCCCAACTGCGCACAAGCTGGGCCTTTGCCAGCACTGGAAAGGCGGCAATCGCTTCCGCTGCGAGCCCAGACAGGCCGGGCTGCGTGACCGTGTCGTCAAGGCCCACTTCCTCGTTGGTGGCGCCAATCTGAATGCCACCTTCGTCGACCTGACGCGCTATCAGCGAGGGGCGATTGATCAGTTTGGGAAGCTTTTCGGTGATCATGACCTGCCCGCGCTGCGGTCTGATCGGCGCCTTGAAGCCCATCATCGGTCCCAGCGCGGCAGCGCCAAGCCCGGCGGAAAGAACCGTCTTGCGAGCCTCTACTTCGGTGCCATCGTCACAGGAAATGCGGAACAGGTCGGCCTTGTCGACGCGTGTAACCCGCTTGCCGTTGAGGATCACTCCGCCAAGGCGGCGGACATCGTCGGCCAGCGCGCGCAACAGTCTGAGCGGATTTGCATGGCCGTCCTGGTGATGCAGGATTGCGCCCACGACCCTGGGACCGATTGCCGGTTCCTCAAGCCGCAGGGCATTGTGGCCGAGCACCTCGTAGGGGTAGTTGCCGCCAAGCTTTTGCTTGAGGATCTCGTATTTCGCGACGGTGGCTTCGAGACTCTCCTCCGAGAAATGGAGGTCGTAGCCACCCCTTTGCTCAAGGCCCAGATCATGCCCCGTCGCATCGCCCAGTTCAGCGGCGAAATCGGCCCAGGCGGCGGCAGAGGCCTGCGACCATTGCGCATAGCGCGGCTGGTTCATGCCCTTGGACTGTACCCAGACGAGGCCAAAATTGCCCCGGCTGGCGCGGAAAGACCCATCGTCGCCGTCCAGAACAGTCACCCGGAGACCGCGCTTGAGCAGGCCCCAGGCTGTCGAGAGGCCGACAATCCCGCCGCCGATTATGGCATAGTCCGAAGTCATGGAAAGTCTCTCACAGGTTCAACGGGGTGGCGGTCATCGCCACCCCGGTATTGGCTCTCACTTGGAAGCAGCCGCCACTTTGTCCAGGATCGCCTGACCCCATTCGACGCCGACATCTTCCAACACGGCAGGCCAGACATCGGCGCGGACCTTTGCGGACATTGCGGCAAGGTCTTCGTCCGAGAGCTTGGCGACAGTGGTGCCCAGTTCGTCAACCAGGCGCTGCTCGTTGCGGCCCTGATCGGCTTCGGCGACGGTCCAGCGGGTTGCCTCGAATGCCGCCGCCTGCTCTTTCAAGGCGGCCTGATCTTCCGCGGAAAGGGCCGCGAGGCTCTCGTTGGAGATGATCATGTACCAGACCTCGAAATGCGTGTTGGCGGGGATGTAGGTCTTGGTGACATCGCGGAAGGAGGCATAGTAGCCTTCGGCACCCGAGCCGATGACGCCATCCACGACGCCCGTCTGAACGGCGGTGAACGCTTCGGAGAACGGGATCGGCGACGGGATGTAGCCCAGTGCTTCGCCGGTCAGCTGGAACGACTTGATGCCGGGCACCCGCACCTTGATGCCGTTCGGCTCGGTGCTGGCCGGATTGGGGTTTTCCACGTTGAGCGAAATGCCGCCGAAATAGACCGGATAGGCAGCCAGCATAGTGATGTCCTGTTCCGCATAAAGGCCGGTCATGACATCGCGCACCACGCCGCCGGGGCCGTAGATCTTGCGTGCTTGCGCCCAGGTTTCGGCCATGTAGGGAAAAGAGGAGATCTGCATGCGGCGGTCGGCGGCGGCGGCGGCAGGCTGTGTCGCCATGTCGAGCGCGCCGACACTGATCCGCTCCTGCACGGTGGTGTAGTCGCCAAGCGCCGAGGCCGGGAACAATTGTATTTCAACATCGCCGCCGGTGGCTTGCGAAACCGCAGCCGCAAAGGCGCGCAGCTCGACATCGACGGTGGCGTCCTGCGGGCGCACATGGCTCATCTTGAGGGTTTCGGCCAGGGCGGGCGATGCGGCCATCAGGGTCGCAAGGGCGGTGGCAAGGATTGCGGTTTTCATGAGTTTCTCCTTTTGGTGGGTTGATGGTCTGAAGAAGGCCGGCCTCAATATCCGAACAGGCGCGGCAAATAGAGCGACAGGTCGGGCCAGAACGAGGTGAGGAACACGACGGGCACATAGCCCGTGACGATCAGGAACATCGCCGGCGGGATGACCTTGGTGACCTTGACCTTGCCGATACGGGCGCCGAGGTACAGGATCGAGGCATAGGGAGGCGTGACGCCGCCCATCGCCGTGTTGACGCCCATGATCGCGGCGAACTGGACCGGGCTGACCCCGATGGCGGTCATCAGTGGCAGCAACAGCGGGGCGATCAGGATGATAGCCGTCACGTCGTTGACGACCATGCCGACCAGAAACAGCAGGATGTTGATGAAGATCAGCAGCAGGACCTTGTTTTCGGTGATCAGGAAAATGCTCGACACGATCTGCTGCGGGATGCTTTCGTAGACGAACATCTGGCTCAGGATCATGGAAAAGAGGATCATGAACATGATCGCGCCGACGGCGGTGGCGGCCTCCTTGCCGGCCGCTAGGAAATTGGAGAGGCGCAGGCCCTTGTAGACCAGGAAGCCAACCGGCACCGAATAGATCACGGCAACGGCTGCGGCTTCGGTCGGCGTCATGATGCCGCCGTAGATCCCGCCGAGGATGATGACGGGCATCAACAGCGCCGGAAAGGCGTGGATGCCGCGCCTGGCGACTTCGGTGGAGAGCTCGCCGAAGGTCGGCTTGTCATCAAGGACCAGGTTGAACTTGCGGCTCATCCAGAGGTTCATGATGGAAAAGCTGAGCATGATCAGCAGACCCGGCCCGAGCGTTGCAAGAAAGCAGGCAAGGATCGAGGTGTCGGTCACCCAGCCATAGACGATCATCGTGACCGAAGGCGGGATCAGCAGCCCCAGGATCGATGAGTTGGCGATCAGCGCGGTCGCGTATTCCCGCGGATAGCCACGCTTTTCCATCTCCGGGATCAGGATCGGACCGATGGCGGCAATGCCGGTGAGACCCGACCCCGAAATGGCGCCGATGACTGCGCAACTGACGGCCGCCACGACACCCAGGCCGCCGCGGACGTGGCCGACGAATGCGTTCACAAACCTTAAGAGTGACGCCGCGATGCCGCTTTCGGACATGATCGTGCCAGCCAGAACAAACAGCGGGATCGCCAGCAGGACCGGATTCCCGAGCTGTTGAACGCCCCACAGCATCATGCCCTTCATCGTCACATCGCCGATGAAATACATGACCATCAAGGCAGCCCCGAAGCAGTAGGGCAGCGGCACGCCGAGGGTCAGGGTGATCACCAGAATAGCGATTGCAATGAGCGCGATCTCGATCATGCGACAGTTCCGTTCTTCAAGGTGAGGATGTGCCGGATGAAATGCCAGGCGGTGTAGAGCATCATCAGTGTCACGCCCACGAGCAGCGCGACATCCGAGTAAAAGGTCGGGATGTAGAGCGTCGGGCTTTCGCGCCAGACGCGCCATGCGTACTTGGTGTAGTCCCAGGCCCAGCCGAGGATCCAAAGGCCGACGATCAGGCTGATGATTTCGCCGACAATAGCCAGGATCGTGTGGGCCCGTTCGGATGTGAGGAAGATCTCGAGCACGTTGGCGCGGATATGGGTGTTCTCGCGCGACGCGTTGATCGCACCAAAGATGTAGAGCCAGATCGTCGGATAGAGCATCGTTTCCTCAAGGCCCATCACGGGGATCTGGAAAACGTAGCGTGTGATCACCTGAAAAAACTGTCCAAGTGCAACCAGACAGATCAGCCCGGTCAGCAAGACGGCTGCGAAACGATCCATCATGTCTCCCCCAATTGAAACCGCAGGGAGACGATCATTCAGGACTAGCCATAAAGCCAAATCTAAAATATTGTTCAAGTCATAAATTGGATTTATATCATGCTGCCCAACCTGACCATTCGACAACTTCAGACCTTCCGCGAAGTGATGCGCAGCGGGTCAATCTCGGAGGCAAGCCGCACGCTTTTTCGCACGCAGCCTGCGGTCAGCACGATGATTGCCAACATCGAGAAGGAGCTTGGTTTCAACCTGTTTGTCCGCGAGCACGGGCGGCTTACGCCATCGCCGGAAGCGCACTACTTCCTGGAGGAAGCAGAGGAGGTTCTCGACCGGCTGGACCGGACCGTAAGGGCGATGTCGGAGCTCGGAACGCTTGACCGGGGCAGCCTTCGTATAGCGTGCCACCCCGCATCTTCCGGCTTCTTCATGCCGAAGGTCCTGGCCGAATTTCTCAAGGGCAGGCCCGACGTGAAAGCCGACCTCGTCATGCGCAGCTCGCAGGTCATCGAGGACATGATCGCCTCGCAGGAATTCGACATCGGGCTGGCCGAAACCCCGCCTCAGCGCAGTTCGATCAAGATCGAATCCTTCAAACTCGAGTGCGTGATTGCCCTTCCGGAACGGGACCCTCTTGCCAACAAGGATGTTCTCACTCCAGCCGATCTGGAAAACTATCCGATGGCAATGCTTTTCAGTGATCACCCCGACACCCTCGCAACGCAACGGGCATTTGCCCAATGTGGTGCGACACCAAACCGGCGTTTTGTACTCAGGACACATCTGCCTTCTCTTCCGCTTGTCGGTGCGGGCTTGTGCGGCGCGGTTGTTGACCGGATTACGGCCGCCACCAGTCCGGCTCCGGGGGTCGTGTTTCGCAGATTCGCGCCCGCGATCACCAGCAGCGTCGCGCTTCTGCTTCCCGCACACCGACCTGCTTCCGTTTTGACAGCCGCGTTCAGCGATTACCTGCGCGAGCAACTCTTGCAGATCGAGAAAACTGGCGTCTCAACAACCTGATCCCCGCCACCATTCTGGTTTTTGCCTGCGTCTGCTGGGCAAAGGGTCAGCTGAGAAGAAACCGCTCAAGGCGCAACGAAAAGACCGTCCTCAGAAATAATTGCGGGCCCTCCTGACATTCAGGCCCAAATCTGTCTCAAATCATTCGCTGACGGACAGAAGTGCATCATGCGACATTGAGGAGGCTACCGGTTGGGTTCTGAGTTCTGCCAGTCTCAAATTTAGGTGCCGGGCTACCAGTTTCGCAACTCCATGGTCTGAGATTTGGAGCGAGAAGGTTAGCCGGTCTTTTGAATGCGATGCTTTGAAGCGAACAGGAACGCGAGCGCGCCAGTGAAAGATGTTTCCACGGCGGATGAGATTCTCGACCTCGTGACGAACAGCCATATTGAAGGCTCCGAACTTCGCCAAAGGTGCAACCCGGAATCAAAATTGGGCTACAGCTTTGGGCTACAGTCGTCATCTCGACCGGAACGGGACCCAAAATTGGCCTCGAAAACCTTGTTTTTCAGGGGATTGCGCGAGAATTCGTCAAAAATGGCTGGGGAACCTGGATTCGAACCAGGACTAACGGAGTCAGAGTCCGTGGGTCTACCGTTAACCTATTCCCCAACGTTCAAGACCTGCCTGTGGGCGGCTTGTGCGGGGCTTATAACCAAATCTGTTCGTTATGAAAATAGGCTTTTTAAAAAAAATGCGACATTGCTGCCTGGCCGCGTTTGTTAGCTGCGGCAAAAACAATTTGTCGAAATTGGTGAGCACTGTTACAATTGCTTCAACTGTAAACATAAAGACGCCTGCAGCGGCCATTTTGGGTATAGCGCGGCGCGGTGGATATAAAAGTGGAAGACCCCTCGATCGGTCGTGTGCCGGATACGAACGGGGCGCCAGGGACGAATCATGGCGATGAGGCAAAGCCCGCATCGCGTGGAAAAAGGCGACGGAATCGCAAACCGCGCCCACAGTCTCAGGAGTCATCTGCCAGCCCTCAATCGGGTGAGCAGCATGAGCGCCCGGAAAATGTGCCTGCTCAAGGCAAATCACGCAAGCGCAAGCGTCGGCGACATGGCTCGTCAGGCGGTGCTGAGAATGTTGTCAGCGCAACTGGCGATACCGAAGCACAAAAACAGGGTCAGAATTCTGGCAAGCGCCGCAGGAACCGCAATAATCGGCGTGGTCTGCAAGGACGACCGCTCAGTCGTGGCAATGAGCGTCCCGTAGACTCACCTGCCGAAAAGCACACTCCAAGACCCGCTCAAGCAGACAAAACTGCCGTTGCACCTAATCATGTGCGGCACAGGCCGCAGCATGACAATCTTTATGCGGCACTCGACCTTGGCACGAATAATTGCCGCTTGCTGGTTGCCCAACCCACACGACCCGGACAGTTTCGCGTTGTCGATGCATTCTCGCGGATTGTGAGGCTTGGGGAAGGGTTGGCTGGCAGCGGACGCCTGTCAGTTGAGGCGATGGACCGTTCAGTCGAGGCGCTTAAGGTCTGCGCATCGAAGCTCAACAGCCGAAACATCAGAAAGCGTCGCCTGATTGCCACTGAGGCGTGCCGCTCAGCAGAAAACGGTGAAATTTTCCTCAAGCGTGTGGTTGAAGAAACCGGCCTGGAACTCGAAATCATCAATCGGGAAACGGAAGCCCGGCTGGCTGTTTCCGGTTGCTCTTCGCTTGTTGGGCGGGAGGCACGCTCGGTCGTGCTTTTTGATATTGGTGGTGGCTCGTCCGAAATTGCGGTCATCAAGAAGGATCGCGATCGTCCGGGGCGGCTAGCCAATCACATCACCCACTGGACCTCGCTTCCAGTCGGCGTGGTGACGCTGTCCGAGCGCCATGGCGGTCGTGATGTTACGCCGGATGTTTTTGCCGACATGGTGACGGAAGTCGATGGCCTGCTGGATGCTTTCGACGGCCCGGGTGTTGCAGAACTTGCCGATGCGCCCGACGCTGAATTCCATCTGATCGGCACATCCGGCACAGTGACGACGCTTGCTGGCGTGCATCTTGGTCTCAACAAATATGATCGCCGCAAGGTGGATGGTCTCTGGCTCAGCGATGCCGAGGTATCTGCAATGCAGGCGAAGCTCCTGTCATGGGATTTTGAAAGCCGCGCTGCCAATCCTTGCATCGGACCGGATCGTGCTGATTTGGTACTTGCCGGTTGCGCGATTCTGGAGGCGATCCGCAGGCGTTGGCCCTCGGAGCGCATGCGGGTTGCCGACCGCGGGCTGCGTGAGGGCTTGCTGACCGATATGATGGCCGATGATGGTGTTTGGCGACGTGCGCGCCATCGCCGCTATAACAATAGTCGTTGAAGGGGCCAAAGATGGTGAAACCACCCCGCGGTGCAAATCGCACCGGTCGAAAACTCGGTCAGAAGGTCAAGAAGGGCAAGCTGAAGGCTTCGTCGCGTCGCTGGCTGGAGCGCCATATCAACGATCCTTATGTGCAGCGTGCTCAGCTGGAGGGATATCGCGCGCGCGCCGTCTACAAGCTGCTGGAAATTGATGAGAAGCATAATATTCTCAAAGGTGCGAAACGCATTGTGGATCTGGGTTCAGCGCCAGGCAGCTGGTCGCAGATCGCGGCCAAGGTAACTGGCTCCACCGACGAAGATACGCGAGTTGCGGCGATCGATTTTCTGGAAATGGATCCTATCCCCGGCGTCAATTTC
This sequence comes from Roseibium sp., assembly GCA_050294735.1. Taxonomy (GTDB): domain Bacteria; phylum Pseudomonadota; class Alphaproteobacteria; order Rhizobiales; family Stappiaceae; genus Roseibium. The sequence goes on from JBNKOQ010000048.1 coordinate 10,548, forward strand.
CTGCAGATGGATTTCCTCGAGGATGACGCGCCGCGTCTCCTGATGGAGGCGATCGGTGGTGCGCCGGATATTGTGATCTCCGATATGGCAGCCCCAACGACCGGCCACCGCAAAACTGACCACTTGCGCACGATGCATCTTTGCGAAGTGGCTGCCTATTTCGCCGTCGATGTTCTGGCAGAAGGCGGACATTTTCTGGCCAAGACGTTTCAGGGTGGCACAGAGAATGATCTTCTGACCATGCTCAAGAAGAATTTCCGCCAGGTTGTCCATGTAAAGCCTGCGGCCTCGCGCGCGGAATCTGTCGAGATGTTCCTCCTTGCAAAGGACTTCAAAGGTCGCCGGGACGACGAGCCTGAGGCTTAATGCCGACGGATTCACGAGCTCGCTAGTGCAGGCTTGTGTCCGAATGCCCCTTCATTCCCATGAGGAACGCAAAAGCGATAAAGAGCCAAACAATAGGCTTCATAAGCGGCCGCGAGAGCGAGGCAGACATGCGCGATGGATCTGCACTGCGCAATATCTAGATCTCGGATGCTGGATAATCCGGCAGGTATGTCTGCAAGACACGATCACGATAGGCCATCAGATTTGCCTTTGAGACAACAGCGGATTGTATCTTGCCTGCAAATGCACTTGAACTGCCAGCGGTAATAAACGCGGCAGCGGTTGCGTCAAAGCCGCAAGCGCGATCACCCAGAAGATAAGGTTTCTCGCCCAACAAGAGCGCCAGCGCGTCAATATTTTGGCATGCAATTTCGTCGATTTCTGCATCGCTCAATCGCCCGGTTCCCTGGCTGACAACTGACGTGCGGACACGTCTCCGCACAATGGAACCAACGATTGAACCAAGTGGAAAGGGCAGGGGCTTGAAAACGAGGTCGTTGATTTTTTCCCAGCCATCAGGACGAACCCACCGGGTGTGTACCGAGCAGAAGTAGGAAGATTCTTCCAGCATGCGTTCAATGGCGTGGCCGACGGCAAGTTCCCTGTCGGTGTAGCCACCAGTGAAGTCAGTGCCATATTGCGTTTCCAGATAGGTTTTGATGAAGCGGGAATCCGCCACCACGACTTCACCATCTTCAATGAATGGAAGCTTACCCTTCGGTGCCCGGCGAATGGCCTCAGCGTTTGCGTGTCGCTCATATTTCACGCCCGCCATCTGCAGCAGAATCATGACCTTCATTACGAAAGGGCTCATGTCTGGTTGTCCGTAGGCGGCACCAAATCCATATAGCTTAATCATCACTATCCTCAATTAGCTGAGTGCGCGCACAAGCGCTGCTATTCCAACATCTTCCCGATGACAAGCATTCAAGCAATTCAAATGGCCTACTGAGCGATATCCCGGCTGTGCAGGATATCGAGCATCGGTTTCAAATAGTCACGATATTCTTCCCACTCGCGCGAGCTGCCGGTGTAAATCTTTTTGCGAACCTGCGTCGCTGATGCTGTTTTAACCTGGCGATTGCTCTTGTGAAAGTCCATGACGCCGTCTTCCCAATCAAGCCCGACAAGCGTGAGCAATTTGCGGACTTCCACCTCCGGATCTTCCGTCAGCTTCTCATAATTCAGGTCATGAATGACGCCAGGGAAGCGCGTTCGCCAGAAATCCATGAAGTCGAGGTAAAGGTTGTAATAACGGGCTACATCCTGCAGATCGTGACTGAAGCCAAGGCCGCGCGCATTGAAATAGGTCTTGAAATTCGACCAGCAAACCGCTTCCGGCTCGCGCTGCATATTGATGATAATGGCTTCCGGGAAGGCAAGCGCAATGAAACCGATCATCCCGAAATTGTGCGGTAGCTTGTCGGTCACCACCGGCTTGTCTGTCAGCTCTGCGATTTTCTCAGCATAGCGCTTACGTATTTCGGCAAATGTTTGCGGTGCGCGTTCATCGCCATACCAGGTCGTCGCATCGGCAGCTTCATGAAAGTGCACCAATTCGCCGCCCCCATGGACCTTTGAATGGGCGGCCAGAATTTGCTCGGTGAGCGATGTGCCCGAGCGTGGCATGCCGAGAATGAAGATTGGTCGGAAATTTAAAGGCTCGTAGGGGCCAAAAGATGTTGCGTCGAAGGCCTTGAAATAGGTCTGTATGTCGGACGCCCACTTTTCCTCGATGTCGAATGTGAACTGCAACTGTTCTCGCCGTAGAGTATTGCCGGCAAGAAGGTGAGCAAACCCGGCCTGTTTGTTGCCGATATCCATCTCAGCTTTGGCGAGGGCAAATTGCAATTTGATTTCGTGGTCCTGGCTCAGCCCATCCGCCTTTGCCAGATCTCGCATGGCGGCAAGGTGCGGATTGTCCGGGGTGAAGCGTTTAACCAGCGAATAGTTGTAATAGGGGCCATCCGGTCCGGGTTCCATCTTCAACACTTGCTCGTAGATCGCCAATGCGGCGGCGCTGTCGCCGTGCTCACGTCGCTCATCTCCAACAGAAACGAGGGCGCGCACCAAATTGCCTTTCACGGATTTCGCATTGGGGTTGAACTGAAGTGACTTCTGATAACAGACAACCGCTTCTTCCTGTCTGTTCTGCCCCTGATAGACGGCGCCAAGGTTATTGTAGGCCTCTGCATATTCAGGCTTTAGCGCAATTGCCTGCTTTAGGGCCGCTTCTGCAGCTGCGTTGTCCTCGGTCATCTTGTAGGCAATGCCTAGATTGCAGTAGACCTCAGGCGCATTCTCCTTCAGCGTCGCGGCCTGCTTGAAATGCGGAATTGCCTCCTTGGGACGCCCCTGCAACGCGTGCACGAACCCAAGAATGCTGTGCAGGAAGAACGATGCCGGGTATGTCTGCAGCAAGGCATGTGCCTGGCCTGACAAAGCATCGAGTTGGCCAGCGTTCTGCATCGCCTTTAGTGCATCCATTTGCTCTTTGGGCGGGTCTTGCGGCGCTACCTTCTTCGTGTTGATGCCGGGCATACGCAAAGCATCAAGGCCTTGGCGCGCACGTTGATTGGCAGGAAAACGCTCAAGAACAGACATGTAGAGAGCTTCAGCCTCAGCTGTCTCTCCATTCTTTGCGTGTTTTTGAGCTTTCGAAAGCGCCTTGTCGACGGAAAGAGCCATGTTTCACCCAGTTGATTCTCTAACGCCTATTGTCTGCCAGACTTGGCTAGCGGATCAACCTTGCCGTGGGCATGTCCGGTCATTGTTGCAAATGCGGTTTGTTGCCTGGCAAGCCTGAAAAAATTTACCGCAGCTTCTTCCCAACCTGTCATGAACGTGTTACCTGCCCTCGCCAACTTCCAAAATAAATGGAATGACGCCGGTGAGGGATTCTCTCCGGTGTTTTTTGCATCAAAGATGCTGTTTGAAAGGAATTGGCAATGGCGCGCATCATTGAAACCGCGACCGGGCACGAAGCTCTCACATTCGACGATGTTCTGCTGCAACCCGGGCACTCCATCATCATGCCGGGGCAGACGGATATTTCGACCCGCATTGCGCCGGATATCGAGCTGAACCTGCCAATTCTTTCATCTGCCATGGACACCGTGACCGAAGGCCGTCTGGCAATCGCCATGGCGCAGGCAGGCGGTATCGGCGTCATCCACCGTAACCTGACGCCGGTTGAACAG